>CAZFVV010000002.1:37424-105776 GCA_964522165.1 uncultured Calditrichaceae bacterium | reverse complement strand
TCCACCGCGGTGACGGTCACGGTTCGGTCTAAAACTCCGCCGCTGGAAATCGCGGCTTCTAAGCGTACGGTATAGTCGCCGGCGGAATCCGGGTCTAAAAATTGCTGAAAACCCGGCCCCGGGATCAACTGGGCGGCGCTTCCGGGAGGCCGCTGGGTCAATTGCCAGGCGACCGAAACAATGGTATCCGGGTAAGCCAGCGCCTGGAGGTTGGCATCGAAGACGAAAACCGAGTCGATGGGCAGCAGGGTTTCATTGACGGTAATATTGACCATCCGGCCCCAGGGGAAGAATTCGTCAATATAGATAGACCTCTCGCGCATAACCGTAATGCTGTTCAGGGCGTCGGTTCCCCGGCCAACCACGTAGGCGAACACGATGTCCTGGGTATCTCCCGCGGCAACGTCGAAAGGGCCGTTGTTGACCAAAAAACGTTTATCCGCGGGGGCATTGTCCAACCATCCGGAGAAAGTGACCGGGTCGCCGCTGTACACATATTTCGGATTGGTTTGCGCAGTGCCGCCGGTTCCAAACAGGATAGGATCGAGCGGGTTGCCATTGGCGATCAGCCCCCCGATCTGGTAATTACGGGCAATATCTCTATTACTGGGATCGCCGATGACCGGATCGCCATTGATGTAGTACATAAAAGAAGTCCAGGGCAGGTTCTTCTTATTCAGCAGGGTATCGACGCCTTTGAATACCCCGCGGAACACGTAGGCAGTGTCGCCGGGGGAATCAACCAATGCTCCTTGCAGGAGCTTCATCCCGAAGGCGGGGGGATTTGCGCCGTACTCAGCATCATCGCCGTCATTATAGATATAACCGATGTTCAGCAGCGTGTCGCAGCCGATCAGGTCGTCATTGGCATCTCCCAAATCCGGGTCTGCCCAGATAGAATGAATCAATTCCTCGATCTCGGTATTACCGGCGTTGATGATCTGCCAGCGGAAGAAAACCACGTCATCCAACGGGCCGCCGTGTTGGTAAGCCCAGGAGGTCTGCAGGATTTCCAGCCCGATCGGGAGGGTTTGCAAGCGGTTGCGTTGGGAAAGGATGGTGCCGTCGTTAAAAACCGTCCAGAGGGTTTTGTAGCCCATCAGCGCCGGGCGGTCGATGAAGGGATCGTACACCCCGTCGCCGTTTTCATCGATGAAATCCGCGCCTAACGCCACGGCGTCCGCCCACTCTAAGTAAGCGAGGCTGCCGGGGCCGTCATGGATGGTCACCTGGTAAAATTCCGCCAACGGATCATTCGGATTCATTCCCCAATTCCCCGGCTGCAATTCTTCGATGAGGGAGGCCGGGGCCATCCAGGCGGTGCGCAAATCATTATCAATATACCCGGTCGCGGCCATACCGCCGGAAAACATAAAGGTCAGGTTGCTGCCGGCAGGGTAATATCCCTGGCCGTCTTCCCCGGTGCTGCCGTTGTTGTTTAGCGGCAGTTCGACGTTATTCACTTTCATAATCGCAGTATCGCCCAGGATCAGATGGAAACCCGGAGGAGATTTTTTCTCTCCCTTAGAAAAACCGTTGAATGCCAGGCAGAGCAAAAGCGCAAAAATTGTGGAAAATTTTGCGGACATGACACTTCCTCCTCAGTTTTAAATTTCTTGTGCCAACTTTAATTGACATTAGCGGTGAAGCTTAAGCTATTTAACGAGCAGCATTTTGCGCACCTTCTCAAATACCCCTCCCGCTTGATCGACCGCTCGCAGCCGGTAAAAATAAATCCCGCTGGAAAGCGCGGTTCCTCCATCGCTTCTCCCGTCCCACTGAACTTCATAACTGCCAGGCGCCTCCTGCGCTTCCACCAACCGGCGAACTTTTTGCCCCAACACATTGTAAATCAGCAATTCCACTTTCGCAGTCACCGGCAGTTGATAGCGGATCGTCGTCGCCGGGTTGAAGGGGTTGGGATAGTTTTGCAGCAACTCGAATTCCCCGGGAACGCCGCTTAGATCGCCGCCCGGTTCGATGCCCACCAGGTGGTCGAAATAATAATATCCTGCGCCGAATTGCGCATCGCCGTTTTCGACCATGTAGAACTGGGGATCATTCCAGGCCATGCCATAGACCGGGAAACCGGAGAGGCGACGGGCGATCTCTACCGGCGCGTGGGGATCGGAGACGTCGTAGAGCCGCACCCCGCCGGTCAATCCTAAGATCAACACATTGCCCTGCGCTTCCATCTCTACCACCCGGTCCGGATCGACCGTAATGGCTCCGGCTAATTGCAAGTTGTTCGGCAGGGAAGCGTCCACGATTTGCACCTGCCCGGCGGCGCCCACTTCGCCGTTAGTCAGGTAAATTTTGCCATTGACCATCTCCACGTAGCGGGTCGCCGGCGGGAAGGCTAAGGTATCCAGGGGAAACATGTTGCCGGGCGAGGATATGTCATAAGTAACCAGGCCGAAACCCGGCTGCCGGGAGTAAATTACCGCAACCGTTCCTTCGTACGCCGCATCCACCACTAAGGGAGGGGTGAAACGATAGCCGGCTTCCACGGGAGCAGAGGGATCGCTAAGGTCATAGGCCCGCAACCGCCAGGGAGGGGTAGAAGGCAGGAACAGGTAGGGATAGCGCAGGTAAATATCCTTGGGGCGCAAGCCGATTTGCGCCCCGTAGGGAATCACATCGCTGGCCGGAAGAAGCTGGAAAGGCGGCAGAATCTCGAACACCTCTACCGTGCTGCGCCCCCCGTAGCTAACCAACAGCGCGGCGTCCAGGGCAAATCTCCGCCCGGAAACCGGCTGCGAAGTATAGTTAGCCGGCGCCAGGGGATCGAACACATAGAGCGGGCGAGGCCCGCTGGCGCTTTGCCGGAGCGCCAGCGCCCTGCCCTCGGCGTAGCGCATCTGGGCGATGGCATTGAAAAACGGGAAATAGAGCTGCTCCACCAGGTTGGCGATATTGGTGAGCACCTCAAAGCTGCCGCTGGCGCGGCGGGTGAAATAGGGATCGCTGACCGCCACCTGCACTTCCCCGCTTCCGATCCGTTGGGGGAAGAATTCGATCCTGGAGGTATCCTGGATATTCGCGCTCACCCAGGCCGGGAAGGTCCACGCGAAACTGAGCAGGTCGCCGTCGGGGTCGGAAGATGCGCCGGCGTCGGCTAAAATGGAAGCGCCGTACACGATTTGCGAGGGCGTAAGCGCCAACTGCGCCACCGGCGGATGGTTGTCCACTGCGGTGACGGTTCGAGCCGCGTTCAACGTTTCGCCGCTGGAAATAACCGCCTCTAATGTAACGGCGTAATCTCCCGGCAGATCGGGATCTAAAAACTGCCGGAAGCCCGGCCCCGGGGTTAGCTGGGCAACGCTGCCGGGCGGCTGCTGGGTGAGCTGCCAGACCGCCGCCACGATACTGTCCGGATAGGCCAGGGTGCGGAGGTCGGCGTCGAAAACGAAAACCGAGTCGATGGGGAGCAGGGTTTCATTAACGGCGATATTCAACAATCGCCCCAGGGGGAAGAATTCCTGGAGGTAGGCGGCGTGCTCGCGCATCACCGTAATGCTGTTCAGGGCGTCGGTTCCCCGGCCGATGACGTAGGCAAGGATAATATCCTGGGTATCGCCCAGCGCCATATTGAAAGGCCCGCAGTTGACCAGGAAGCGTTTATCCGCCGGTACAACGTCCCGCCAGCCGCTGGCGGTCACCGGGTCGCCGCTATAGAAATATTTCGGATTGGTCTGCGCCGTGCCGCCGGCGCCCCACTGGGTGGGGTTTACCGGGCTTCCCCAGGCGTTCAGCCCGCCGATTTGATAATAGCGGGCCTGCTGGGCAGTGGTCGGCTCATGTAAATAAGGATCGCCGCCAATGTAATACATGAAGGAGGTCCAGGGGAGGTTCTTCTTGTCGAGCAGGGTGTCTATGCCTTGAAAAACGCCCCGGAACGCGTAGGCGGTGTCGCCGGGAGAGTCTGCCATCGCCCCTTGCAGCAATTTTGCGCCGAAAGCGGGGGGATTTGCGCCATACCAAGGATCATCCCCATCGTTATAGACGTAGCCGATATTCAGCAGGGTGTCGCAGCCGATCAGGTCGTCATTGACACTTCCCAAATCCGGGTCCGCCCAGAAGGAGTGGATCAGGCTGTCCACGTCCCCGCTGTCCGCATTGATGATCTTCCAGCGGAAGAAAATCACCTCATCTAAGGGGTGGCTGCCGCCCCGATCGTAAGCCCATGCGCTTTGCTGGATTTCCAGGCCCATGGGAGGAGTGCCGAATCGCGGGGAGGTTCGCTCGAAGCCGTCGTTAAACACGGTCCAGATGGTTTTGTCGCCCATCAGCGCCGGGCGGTCGATGAAGGGATCGTACACCCCGTCGCCGTTTTCATCGATGAAATCCGCTCCCTGCGCCACGGCATCCGCCCAGGCAAGGTAAGCCGGGCTTCCCGGGCCGTCATGGATGCTCACGGCGTAGAACTTTGCCAGGGGATCCTGCGGATTCATTCCCCATTTGCCGGGCTGCCATTCCTGCACCAGGGAAGATTTCGCCATCCAGGAACAGCGCAGCTCGCCGTTGACGTAGCCGCTGCTCGCCAGGCCACCGGAAAACAAAAAGGTGATGTTGCTGCCGGCCGGGTAGTATCCCCAGCCTTCCATGCCGGCGCTGCCATCGTTTTCCAGGGGCAGCTCGATATTATTCACGTCCATCGTGGCGACATCGGCGATGAGCAATGCCGGGGTAAAAAAAGCCGCTTTCTCCCCCGCGGCAAAACCGGTTAGGGTGAGACATAGCAGCAGCGCAAGCATTCGAGATATTTTTCGAGGCATGGCGCGTCCTCCTCACGATTCAAATATTTTTGGGTAACTTTTTTTAATATACTCATCCTCACTGCAGAAGGGAATTCCGAAAAATTTTTCCCCGGCCTGCCCTTCCGTGATTTGGATTACAGGGAAAAAAATCCCGCAAATTATTATTTGACATCATCGAAGGGGTTTTTTATAATTGATTCGAAATCGAGAACAACAATGAAGATCGAAAACGCTTACACCTGCTCCCGTTTTTTCTTTCGCCTCGGACGGGGCTGCGGAGATGGTGTAACGGAATAGCGAACCGGATGTACAAACTCTCCAGATGCAAGCCCCGAACGGACACCGGGGCTTTTTTTTTACCCGCGGAAACCGCGGGGACTTATGATGGATGATGCGTGAAACGTAATGCGCGATACCCGGGCAGCATGGGAGATCACGTTTCACGTTTCCCGCATCACTCAACACCTAAAACCCGGTAAAACATAAGGAGATGTTACCATGAAAGTCGCCATCCAGGGAGGGCAGGCCTCTTTTCACCACATGGCCGCGCGGCAATATTTCAACGGGCAGGAATTCGAGCTGGCGGAGTGCCAGACCTTCCGGCAGCTTTGCCAGGCTTTGCATTCCGGGGAGGCGGATATTGCGCTAATGGCCATCGAGAATTCGCTGGTGGGCAGCATTCTGCCTAATTACGCTTTGTTGCAGGAGTATCCTTTTTACATTACCGGGGAGACCTACTTGCATATCCGGCAAAACCTGATGGCCCTGCCGGGGCAGAGCCTGAAGGATCTTCGTTTTGTGCGCTCCCACCCCCTGGCCCTGCTACAATGCAGCGAGTTTCTGGAGCAGCATCCCCAACTGCGGGCGCTGGAAACCTTCGACACCGCGGAAAGCGCCCGGGAAATCCGGGAAAAGCTGCTCTCCGGGACGGCGGCCATCGCCGGAAAACTGGCTGCGGAGCGTTACCGGCTGACCATCCTGGCGGAAGAGATCGAGAACGTGAAACAGAATTATACCCGCTTCCTGGTCCTCTCTCGCGAAGACACGCGGGAGGACGGCGCAATCGCCGACAAAGCCTCGCTCAATTTCCATTTGAAACACCGGGTGGGAACGCTGGCAGAGGCGCTGGACATTTTCCGCCGCTGTGGTCTCAACCTCACCCTTATTCAGTCGCTGTCCATAGCCGGGCGGCCTTCCGAATACGCTTTCCAGGTGGACCTGGAGTGGGAGCGCCGGGAAGCTCTCGAAGAGGGGATTGAAGCGCTGCGGCGCTTCGCCACCCAAATCCAAATTTTAGGTATTTACCCAAAAGGAGCGTTGCCCCATGATTATTCCGGCGGCAAAGCGGCTTAGCAGCGTGCAGGAGTATTATTTTTCCCGCAAGCTCCGGGAAATCCAACGATTGGCGGGGCAGGGGCGGGAAATCATCAACTTAGGAATCGGCAATCCCGATTTGCCCCCCTCCCGGGCGACGATTCTGGCGCTGCAACAGGCAGCATCCCTGGAACGAAATCACGGCTACCAGCCCTACCGCGGCATTCCCGAGCTGCGCCGCGCCCTGGCGGATTGGTATCAGCAAGTGTACCGGGTGGAATTGCACCCGGAGGCGGAAATCCTGCCGCTAACCGGTTCTAAAGAAGGCATTTTTCATATTTCCATGGCCTTTTTGAACCCCGGCGACCGGGCGCTGGTACCCGACCCCGGCTACCCCGCTTATGCTTCCGCGGCGCGGATGGCCGGGGGGGAAGCGGTTTTTTATCCCTTGAGCGAAGCGACCGGCTGGCTGCCCGACGTTACAGAATTGCGCCGCAGCGATCTTTTAGCCGCCAAGCTCATGTGGCTGAATTATCCCCACATGCCCAGCGGGGCGGTCGCCGCGGCGGTGCATTTCCGGGAACTGGTGGAGTTTGCTAAAGAGCGAGAAATTCTGCTCTGCCATGACAATCCCTACAGCCTGATCTTGAATCCCGCCGCTCCGCTGAGTATCTTGCAAATCGACGGCGCAATGGAGTGCTGTGTAGAGCTGAATTCGCTCAGCAAATCCCATCACATGGCCGGCTGGCGGATCGGCATGGCAGCCGGGCAAAAAGCTTATTTAGAGGCCATCCTGGCAGTGAAGAGCAACATCGACTCGGGAATGTTCTTACCCCTGCAACAGGCTGCGGTGCAGGCTCTCAGCAATTCGGCGGAATGGCATGAGCGGCAGAACGCGGTGTACCGCCGCCGGCGGGAGCTGGTTTACCGGCTTCTGGATCTCCTGAGATTCCGCTATTCCCCAAACAGCGCCGGGTTATTTGTGTGGGGCAGGGCCCCGGAAGAAATTCCCGACGTAGAGGCGTTTACGGATGAATTACTCCATTCCGCGGGCATCTTCGTGGCCCCGGGCATCATTTTTGGGCAGCAAGGCCGCCGCTATATCCGGGTCTCGCTGTGCGCGCCGGAAGAGCGGCTGCAGGGCGCGCTCGGGCGCGCCCAGGCATTCCGGGCACTTAAAGAGTCGTAAACCGGATTGGGGATTTTTGATTTCGGATTGCGGATTGAAAACGCCGGAGTGCAAAATTTATTTTGCCCGTCAATCCATGTCCCAATCCCCAATCCAACCCGCCCCTTTAGGGAATCCCAAATCCGAAATCCCAAAGCCGCAATCGAAAATCCATGTATAGAATTCTACCGAAAAAATTCACCGAAAAAACCGTCTCTCTCCCCCCTTCCAAGAGTCTCAGCCACCGTATGGCCATTCTGGCGGGGCTGAACCGGGGGCGCACCGCCATCGAGAATTTCCTTTGCGCAGACGATACCGAAATTACCCTGAACGCCCTGCGCAACATGGGCATGGAGGCGCGGAGAGACGGCGACCGGCTGGCGGTCTCTCAGCCCATCGGAAGGGTGCGCGAGGGAGAAATTTACTTAGGCAATTCCGGCTCCTCGGCGCGGTTTCTGCTTCCCCTGGGGGCTTTTTTGGATCAGCCGGCGCAATTTTACGGGGAACCGCGCCTGCACCAGCGCCCCTTCGCGGAGCTTTTCGCCGCCCTGGGCGAACTGGGAATGCGGTTCTCCGCTTCCGAAAACTCCCTCCCGGCCACGGTTTATCCCGGGAAAATGGCCGGGGGAGCCGTGCGCCTGAACCGCCTGCGTTCCTCCCAGGCAATCACCGCTTTGATGCTTGCCGGGTTATGGATGGATAGCGACCTGGTCATTCACCTCCCGGAAGAAATCCCCTCCGCAGCGTACATCCGCATGACCCATCAACTGATGGCGAGCCTGGGCCTGGAGGTAGAATTTGCCGGGAATCAAATCCGGGTAAAAGCGGAAAGGCCCGCCGCGGAGTGGAATTACACCGTGGAGAAGGATCTCTCCGCGGCCGCGTACTGGGTGGTGTTGGGATTGATTCACGAGGCCCGGATCATCCTCCCCGGCGTGCAGCTGCCTTCCCTCCAGGGCGATGAACGGATTTTTTCGATTGCGCAGGAGGCGGGCGCGGAAGTCGTATGCTATCCCGACCGGTTAGAGATTCAGGGCGGCATTCGCCGGGGGTTGGACCTCGATTGCCGGGAAATTCCGGACCTGGTTCCGGCGCTCAGCGTGCTGGGATTATTTTCCCCGGCCCCCCTCAAGCTGCGGAACGTGAGCCACCTGGCTTACAAGGAGAGCAATCGCATCGAAGCGATTCGGCGGAATATCGCCGCTATCGGGGGGCGCAGCGAGTACCGCGAGGGCGGTCTAACCATTCTTCCGGCAAAACGGTACCGCGGCGGGGTGATCAACACCTTCGAGGACCACCGCATCGCCATGAGTTTTGCGCTGGCGGGCAGCCGGATTCCCGGCGTCGTTATTGATAACCCGGGCTGCGTGAGTAAATCTTACCCGGGGTTTTGGAGAGATTTCGAGAAATAAACAGCGATCAGCGATCAGCTTTCAGCAAGAATCGACCGGAGTGCAAAGCTTCAGCTTTGCGGGTTGCACTCCGATTGCTGACCGCTACTTCAAAGGAGTACATACCATGGCCGGCAACAGATTCGGTTCCCTCTTTTCCATTATGACCTTTGGGGAGAGCCACGGACCCTATATCGGGGTGGTGATCGACGGGATCAAACCCGGCGTCCCGATCGATTTGCATGAAATTCAGCGCGAGATGAACCGCCGGCGGCCCGGGCAGAGCCGGGTGACCACTGCCCGGGAGGAAGCGGACCGCGCGGAGATCATTTCCGGCGTCTTTGAAGGGAAAACCACCGGCGCGCCCATTTGCATTCTCATCAAAAATGAAGACCCGCGCAGTAAGGATTATACCGCGCTGAAAGAGGTCTTCCGCCCCGGCCACGCCGCTTACACTTACCTGAAAAAATACGGTATCTTTGATTACCGCGGGGGCGGGCGCGCCTCCGGGCGGGAGACCGCGGCCCGGGTGGCCGCCGGGGCGGTCGCGAAACAGGCGCTCAAGTCTTACGGGATTGAATTCCGCGCCTTTACCCGCAAAGTCGGCCCCTGGGAGGCGCAAATGGTGGATTATGATGCCATCGAACAGAACCCGGTGCGCTGCTGCGATCCGCAAATCGCGCCCCGCATGGAAGAATACATCCGGCAAATCGCGGAAGAAGGGGATTCCGTGGGCGGGATCGTGGAGCTGCACGTTAGCGGCCTGCCGGCGGGGTTGGGCGACCCGGTGTTCGAGAAATTGGACGCGGAATTGGCGCACGGGCTGATGTCCATCGGCGCGGTAAAGGGGATCGAATTCGGGGAGGGCTTCCGGGCCGCGGGGCTGAAGGGCAGCGAGATGAACGATCCCTTCGGAGTGGATGAAACCGGCGAGGTTGCGCCGCTCAGCAATCGCGCCGGGGGCATCCTGGGGGGCATCTCCACCGGGCAGACCGTGGTACTGCGTTTAGCGGTGAAGCCGCCCTCTTCCATCAAAAAAGCCCAGAAAACCGTGGATCGGAAGGGTGAAGAGGTCTCGCTAAGCATCGAAGGCCGCCACGACCCCTGCATCTGCCCCCGGGTGGTTCCCGTGGCGGAGGCCATGGCTGCGCTGGTAATCCTGGATTTGCTGCTGGTGCAGCAGGCGATTTCGGAATCGAAGGAAGAAATGGACTATCTTGAAAACGAGATCGGCCTGGCAGACGCGCAACTGCTGCTATTGTTGCAAAAGCGCCTGGCGCTGTCGGATCGCTTAGGCAAGCTTCGTTCAGCGGGGCATTCGCAAGCTAAGATAGACAGGGAAGCTGAATAACACTGGGATAAGGCAATTTTATTAATCATTTACTGGAAGTATTATATCTGCTAAGATTCAGCCTGATGCTTATTCCATTCTAAGCGGGGACCATCAAATAGCAGAGCAAGATGGTTTAAAATATCTCGTCCCAGGATGCCCCATTCCTGATCAATTAATAAAAATAGCCCTCTGAAGGTTTTGTTCAGAAAGAGTAACTCTAACTGAACGGCGGAAGCAATACTTATGCTGCCATCAAAACCCATAACTTCATAACTTTTATCATCTAGGGTATTCAAACCAAGCTCGTTTGCCGAGTTATAAGGAATGAGGGTGATATCTGCGCCGGTATCGATTAACAATGGCACATCGGGTAATTCCTTGTTGCTTTCGGGATTCCTCAAGATCACTTTTGCCAAAGGCGCAGGCGGGTCGAACAAGGAGAAATCATATATTGGCATCGGGATTCGCCTCAATAATTTCTTTTTTGAAATCCGCTGCTTGGCCGGGATGTACCAGGCGAGGGCTGGCAATGTAAATCATACGCTTGCTTTCAAAGCCAGGAACAATTACGTACACTTTGGTCTTGTCAGGCAAGCGCACACCTGCGGCCAATTGTACCTGGCCGTTTTTAACAACACCTTCAAAAGCTGCCACTTTCATCAGTTGTCTCCCGATGGTTGAATTTCTCGGTTTAATATTAAATTTAAACGATCAACTAAACAACCTTTTTTTGTCTAACCAATGGAGTTTTTTAGATGGAGAACAAACCCAAAGCCGTGGTGCTGCTCAGCGGCGGGTTAGATTCCAGCACCACCCTGGCCATCGCCCGCCAGCAGGGTTTTGAAACCCACGCCCTCACCTTTCGCTACGGGCAGAAGCACGAGATCGAGATCGAATCCGCCCGGAAAGTTGCCGCCCGCCTCGGCGCGGCGCAGCACATTATCGCGGAGTTCGATTTGCGGCAATTCGGCGGCTCGGCCCTCACCAGCGACATCCCGGTTCCCAAATCGCGCAACGCGGAGGAAATCTCCCGCGGCATCCCGGTAACCTACGTTCCGGCGCGGAACACCATTTTCCTCTCCTTTGCCCTGGCCTGGGCGGAGGTGCTGTCGGCAAACGATATTTTTATCGGGGTGAACGCGATCGATTACAGCGGCTACCCGGATTGCCGCCCGGAGTACATCGAAGCCTACCAGAAAATGGCCAACCTGGCCACCAAAGCCGGGGTGGAAGGCCGCCAGCGCCTGAAAATCCATACGCCATTGATTCGTATGACCAAGGCGGATATTATCAAAAACGGAATCGATTTAGGAGTGGATTATTCCCTTACCAATAGCTGCTACGATCCCACTCCTGTCGAAGATTCCCCCGGAGAAGGGATCGCCTGCGGAGAATGCGACGCCTGTTTGCTGCGCCTGAAGGGATTCGCCGAAGCCGGGATGAAAGATCCGCTCCGCTACCGGGAAGGTTGCGCCCCGGGATAAGGTAGTTTTCCATCCCCCCCAGGCTTGCTCTAAAAAAACAAAAGGATGAAAGGGACTTTCCTTTCATCCTTCGGTTGGCGGAGAGAGAGGGATTCGAACCCTCGATAGCGGTTTAAGCCACTATACTCGCTTAGCAGGCGAGTGCCTTCAGCCACTCGGCCATCTCTCCTTAATCAAATAATGTGATAAATGCCTGGCAAAGATAAAAGTTTTGGCCTGATGAATCAAGCATTTTTTTTGTTGAGAAAAACAAAAACCGACGCTACCCTCTTTCCAATAAACTCTATAACATTTACAGGCTACACGATTTGATTGACCTTCTTCGCCAGGTCAAAATCCTTTTCGGTCAGCCCGCCTTCGGAGTGGGTGAAAACGGACAGTTGCACGGTGTTGTAGGAGATCAATATGTCGGGATGGTGGTCCATTGCCTCGGCGACCTCCGCCGCCTTGTCCACGAAGGCCACTGCTTCCTTGAAATCTTTGAACTTGAATACCCGGCTGATTCCGTCTCCCCGCCGTTCCCAGCCGACGGTTTCCCCCAATTTATCTAAAATCTGCTCATAAGTTAGGCGCATGGTTGTCTCCTGAATTGGAAGTGCCCTTACTTCAAAGAAGATTCCCTGCTGACGTCCCCAATCTGCTTTAGCATGGGGTGGTCTTCCGGCAGGCAGCGGCTGAAATAGCGGCGGCTGAGGTCCCATAATTTTTTTGCCTCATCCGCATATCCCTGGTGGAACATCAGGTTGCCCCGGAAACGGTAGATGTTTCCCATCGCTTCATCGTAGTGCTCGAAGCGCAGCATCAACTCTTCTAACAGTTTTTCGCCGAACGGATACTCATTCCGTTTGACGCTGAAACGCTCCAGGCTTTTATAGCCTTTATCTTCGTAGGGATTGTTGAGCAACATCTGGCGCAGGGTACGGCGGGAATTAGCGGGGTCGTTCTTCTCTTCGTAATAGGCCAGCAGATCGATGTAAGCATCCTGAATATCCGGGGAAAGCTGGATGCACTCCGTGATATAGTCCATAAACCGCGCCTCTTCCCCCAGGTGGTACAATGATAACGCAGCCAGCCGGGTGGCTTTATAACGCCGGTTTGCAGAAAGCTCGGCGGCGCTTTGCAGGGTTTTAACGGCATAGTTATAGGCCTGGCTGTATTGTTTCTCAGCGAGGTATATTTCCGCCATATTACAAAACGCTGCCGGGTCGTCGGCGTTGCCGGCCAAATTCAGCAGGTAATACTGCCTGGCCAGCTTTACCTGGTTCCTGGCCTGGTAATAAGCCCCCAGCCAGGAATTCACCTCCGGGTCATTGTATCCCAACTGCGCTGCCCGCTGGTAATTGGCCGCTATTTTTTCCTGCAATTCGGCATGTTTTTCTACGGCCACAACCTTCAGGGAGGGATTTTCGGCCAGCTGCAAGCGGTAAAAATCTCCCCACAATTTATAACTCCAGGCCGACTGGGGATTTTGCTCCAGGAGATTCTTCAACATCCAATCCGGGTGACGAACCGCGATTGGCGCGGCTATAGAAGACTTATCGCCGGCTGAACTTTTACCGTTGTCTGTTTCGTTCCTGAGGTAGAATATCCGGAAATCCCGGTGCATAAAGTGATTCTTTAACACATTATTCACCATGGAGTTGACCAGTAAAGGCTCGAATCCCAGGGTGCGAATAGCGGAATCCAGCACCGTATGGGCGGCGGCAAATTTCTTTTGCTGGATCAATTGATCGGCGTTGCTAAGATAGGTACTAATATCTTGAGCGAAGGCGACGTTAAACAGAACAAAGACGCAGGCGAAACGGAGGGAATTCTTCATTGCAAAAACAAGGTGTTACGATTTTTATGGTTAAGAGACCGGGAAAAGAGCGGCCTCGTTGGCGGTCGATATAAAACCCAGGGTAACAAAAATAGCTGAACAGGAGCGATCTCAGGAACTGGCCGGTTGGAGACCATTTCCGGAGAAACATTCTCCCCGCCGGAGGGGGCGGGAAAATAGAGGTTTGACCGTACAAATGTCAAAGAATCAACGTGTAATTCCAAAGAAACGACTTAAATATAAGATTTTTAAAGAAGCTATGCAACAGGGATTTTTGATTGAAAATTGAAAAACTACCCCACACAATACGCATTACGTTTTTTATGGCGCCTCCACCAGGGTATTCTTAACCAGGAATTTCCCCGTAAACAGTATCGGCGCACCCTCGCGCTCGTAATAGGAATTTCCCGGGCCGCTCTTGCGGGTGCCCTGGATGTGCAAATGGGGCACTGCGGTCAACCCGAACGGCCCTCCTAACAGGCCAGAATTGCCAATTTCTCCGAGCACCTGTCCGGTATGCACGGTATCCCCGGGCTGCACGCTAATGCTGTGCAATTTCAGGCGCGACAGGTAAACCCAAACGCCCCCATGGGCGATGACCACCTGGTTGCCCGGAAAAGCATCTTCTTTCCCGGCCAGCTCCGAAGGCGGCAAATCCGGCAGGCTATCTATTACGCTAACCACGATTCCGTTGCAGGGGCTGTACACTTTCTCTCCGAAGGCATTATAGGAGGCCAATTCCCCCGGGAAAAATCCCCGGGCATATCTGCCGGCGTTATCCAGTTTCACCACTTCCAGGGAAAATTTTTCCGGCACCGGGAAAAAGCGGTGATGGTTATTGATCAGGGGACTGTCTCCCCCTTCGATCACGTAAAAGTTGCCGTGTTTCAGGGGAAAGCTCAGCGAAACGGCCTCTCCCCTGAAGGTCGTTCCCCAATAGGCCCAGACCCCCAGTCCCAGGAAAACCATGGAAAAGAAACCCATAAAATAGTGGCCGAATTTCTCCTTGCGGGTTTTGGGGCTCCACAACGGCAAGTTGCGAAGTTGATAAACCATCCGTACCAGGGCAACCAGGAACACGACCCACCAGAAATAGCGGAAATAGTAACCAAAGAGATGCCACTCCCCTCCGCGGTATATGTAATGAATATAAACTCCTACCAGCAAGGCCATGAACATTGCATCGAACTTGCTCTTGTAAAGGCGTTTCCATAGCCAGACCATGAAAACAGCCGGGATAACAAAGTGCTCGGTAAGAAGAATGATGAAATTGAACATAAGGCTCCTTTTCGGAGATGATCGCCATTATTGGGAGGCGGCCCTTTGCCAGTAGCACATGGTGGGTTGCCAGCGCCAGGCAAGCCCCCCTGCTTCTTACTCCTTACTTCCTGCTTCTCACTTGCCACGGCATATTCCGCTTGTTTTTTTACCCCTGCAATGATACATTGCCGCCCGCCGATGAATTTAATATGAAGTTGGAAAAATAAGGAGCCGACAATGAAAAAATTTCTCTGGGCCAGTATTGTTTCCATTTTACTGCTCACTATCATGCAAATAAACGGGTGCAGCGGCAAAAACCAGGAGGATGCCATGGCGCAACAAAAAACCGTAAAACTGGCCCTTTCCGGTATGCACTGCGAGGGCTGCGTTAATACCATTCAAAAGTCCCTGGCCAAAACCGAGGGGGTAATTTCCAATAGCGTCAGCCTGGTGGATAGCATCGCGGTGGTCAGCTTCGATCCGGCCAAAGCAGATGAGCAAAAACTCATTCTGGCGGTCGAAAACGCGGGATATAAAGCGCGGCTGGCGCAATAATAGGTGTTCAATGGAATGGAATGTCAGTCCGGAGATTTTCCGCATCGGCCCCATCGCATTGCGCTGGTACAGCTTGATGTTCATCCTTTCTTTTCTGCTGGGGTATTACATGGTGCGCAAGATGTTTCTGGCGGAAAGAAAACCGGAACAATATATGGATGCGCTATTTCTGTATATGTTCGCCGGCACCATCATCGGGGCGCGACTGGGGCATTGCCTGTTTTATGATCCGGTCTATTACCTCACCCACCCCCTGGAAATCTTCGCGGTCTGGCAGGGAGGGCTTGCCAGCCACGGGGCGACCATCGGGATCATTATTGCAGTATATCTCTTTTCCCAAACAAGGAAAGAAACCCCCTTTCTGTGGACTTTAGACCGGGTGGCGATTGTGGTCGCCCTGGCGGGATTTTTCATCCGGTTAGGCAATTTGTTCAATTCCGAGATCGTGGGGGCCCCCACCACGGTTCCCTGGGCTTTTGTTTTTCCCCGCTACGAGCAAGCTCCGGTTCCCCGCCATCCCGCCCAGCTTTATGAAGCGATTGCCTACCTGTTGGTTTTCATTTTTCTCTTTCTGCTATATCGCCGCAAGCAGGCGAACACCGGACACGGCCTGATCGTGGGGATTTTCCTGGTGCTGGTATTTGGATTCCGCTTTTTCGTGGAATTCTTCAAGGAGGTGCAGGAACCCTGGGAAGCGTCGCTGCCGCTGGACATGGGGCAGATTCTCAGCATTCCCGCGGTGTTGCTGGGGCTATATTTGATAAAGACGGCGAGACTGCCGGTCGTGCAAAAACCTGCACCCGCAGGAAAGCGAAAAAACGCTCGCGCTTAAAAGCGCCCCTCTTTTCATTTTCAAAAATCGAACTGGTAATCCGAACCGCTAAACTGGCAGTTCGCAGCTCAAGTTTCGGAACCACGAATTTCCCAACCCGATTTCAGGGGTAAAAAAATCCCTTGATTTTTAATTTGAAAATTTTAAATTCTCAAAAAACATTGTTTAACCAGGGTTTTGGATATTATCGGAATACCGTTACCAGCCTGAAAGATTTCATCACTTGCGCTGCGGCTCTATAGCCCTTGCCGGCCCGGTTCATCTCAGGAAATGCTAAAAAAGGGTCTTTTTACGCTCGCTAACCACGCTACAAAAAGGAGTATTTCATCGCATTTATCGTTACCACACAAACTCTTTGAAAAACCAATACAAAGTTGGTTTAACTCCCAGGAGGTATATATGTGTGGCAACCCTTTAAGAGCGTACCTGGATGATGAATTGTTCAATCGTTTGTGGAAAGAGGGATTTCTGAACGAACGGGCGATTCGCGATCACTATATCCGGGAAAAATTTTCCACCCTGAAACGCGATCTGAAACCGAAAGAGATCATTCACCAACTGCAAGAGGAATTTTCCTACCTCTCCACCGAGACTATCCGAAAGATTGTTTATACCCATAACGGGGAAGCGGCGAGTGGGAAGTGAGAAGTAAGAAGTGAGAAGTGAGAGGTGGGAAGTGAGAGGTGGGAAGTCAGGGCGCGAAAGCGAAATCTCTGGATTTCCCCCCCAAGGCCGGGGGAGATGACATTTTGAGTGCAATTCCCCTTAACCAAACGACATTAACTCCTCACTTGCCACTTCTCACTTCTCACATTTTACTTTTTACTTCCCACTTCTGCCGCTCCCGACGGTTTGCAAAAATGCCACAATCCGCTCCGCGGCTCGGCGGGAAGCGCCCTCCGCACCCAATAGCGCCGGAATCCGCTTCAACTCTTCTTTTACCGACCGGTAATAAGCCGGCTCGGTGAAAAAGCGCTCCACCGCCGCACGCACCTTCTCCACGCTGATGTCTTTCTGGATCAACTCCGGCACTACTTTTTTCCCCATCACGATGTTCGCCAGGGCGATGGTGTCGATTTTGACCAGCATCCGGCCCAGCCAGTAGGTCAGCGGGGAAACCGCGTACAACACTACCATGGGAGTTTGCAAAAAACCGGTTTCCAGGGTAGCGGTGCCGCTGGCGACCATTGCCGCATACGCATAGCGCATCAGCATAGGGGTTTGGGAATTTACCAGGTGAATACCCGAGCCGGGAGGAATGTATTCATCATACAGCGCTTGCGGCAATTGAGAGGCCCGCCCGACTACCGGCGTGCATTGCCGGGTTTTGCGAAGCTCCCCGGCGGTTTGAACCATCACCGGTAAAAGATTACGCACCTCCAGCTCCCGGGAGCCGGGCAGCAGCGCGAGAATAGGTGCGCCTTCGGGGATGCCGTTCTCGCGGCGGAATTCCGCCTCACTTTTGTCAATCCGGAGTTGCTCCACCAGGGGGTGCCCCACAAAATGGGCGGTAATGCCGTGCTTTTCATAAAAGGTCTTTTCAAATTGAAAAATCACGAACATCAAATCCACGTGGCGGCGGATTTTATCCACCCGCTTCTCTCCCCAGGCCCATAATTGCGGACTGATGTAGTAGATTACCGGAACGCCTAGATCTTTGGCAATGCGCGCCACTCGCAGGTTGAAACCGGGGTAATCTACCAAAATTATCGCCCCGGCGCCGTTTTTCAATTCCGACTGCACGGTTTTGGTGACTTTGCGGATAAAGGGCAGGTGTTTGATTACTTCCGTGAGTCCCAGAAAGGCTAATTGGGAAATATGGTAAAGCAGTTGTACGCCCTCCTGCCGCATGGCCTCTCCCCCGATGCCGCTAAACTGTAACTGCGGATCGCACGCTTTCAGCTCCCGCACCAGGTCGGCGGCGTGGCGGTCGCCGGATGCCTCCCCGGCAATGACCAGAATCTTCTTCGACACTGGCGTCTGAGTATTCTCTTTGGTTGAACCGTTTCCGATGATCGCCTCCGATGATAAAACAGGGCGAATTTTACACCCAAAAAAGCATTTCCACCACTTCTTTTTTAGGTAGTGGTAAAGTTTTGACTGATGAAAGAGTAATTGCCACAAAGGCGTTAAGGTACGAAGCGTCACAAAGGTATTAAATGCTTGGTGAAAACTTAGCGCCTTTGTGGCTTCGTGGCATTAGAACAAATGTTATCAGTCAAAATATAACCACTACCCTTTTTTACATCCCGGCATCCCCTTTATCCTGCCACAATTATCCTTCATCCGTATCCTTTATCCTTCACTTCGGCATTTTCGTCAGCGGCTGCAATCCTGGTAATCGCAAACATCGTGATCGCTGCGCCGAGTACGGTGCGCCAATCAGGAATCTCGAAAAAAAACAAAATGCCCCAGATCGTGGAGAACACCACCCCGATGTATGAGACATTGGTGGCCCGGGCGGCGGTATCCTCGTGCAAGGATTTGGTCATAAATACCTGCGCCGCCTGGGTAGCGATGCCCATCCCCAGCAACATCAGCCACTGCCACCCCCGGGGCATCACGAAATTCGGGATAACCCAGGGCAGGGAGAGCAGGATGGCGACGGCCTGAAAATAAAGCACAATGGTCAGGGGATGGTCGCTATGGCGCAGCTGCCGGATGGCGATGTAGGCCAGCCCGGCAAAAAACGCCCCTCCCAGGCCGAGCAACGCCGGAACGGTTTGCAGGGAAAACCCGGGCCGGATGATCAATAAGATGCCCAGGAAAGCAAGCAGGTAGAATCCCCATTGCCGCCCACTGCTCCTCTCTTTCAGAAAAAATTGCGCCAGCAGGGCGGTGAAGAGGGGGCTGCTGTAATTCAGGGTGACGGAATCGGTGATCGGCAGAACCGTGAGGGTGTAAAAAAAGGCCGAAAGCCCCAGGAAACCGAAAACTCCCCGCAGAATCAGCAGCTTTTTGTGGCTGCCCCAAAATCGCAAACGCTTTCGCCGGAGCATTACCGCGGTGATGGCGAAAACTACCAGGCTGCGCGCCAGCACCAGTTCCTGGGGCGGTAAATTTGCGCCGCCGGCTTTCACTAAGATGGACATCAGGCTGAAGAAGAATGACGCCAGGATCATGTAAATCGCGCCGCGGGAAAATCGCCCCATCCGGTTCCTTTCCAGAAACGAAGCGGCCAATATAAGGCCTCCGGCGAAGAAGAGGAATAGAATTGTTGAACCGGCGGGGTCGCCGCCGGAGCCTGGCAAGCGCAGATAAAATCCATTTCTTTCCGAAGCGCACTTTGCTTAAGTTTGTTGCTTCTCAAGAACAAATGGAGACGAAGAGACAATTTACCAGGCTTACGGAGGCAGTATGAAACACATTCTGGTGCTCGGGGCGGGGCAAAGCGCCCCCTACCTGATCAACTTCCTGCTGGAAAACGCCCCTCAACACGACTGGTTCGTGACCATCGGGGACCGGGATTTCGCCCAGGCGCAGAAGGCGCTGAAAAATCATCCTCAAGGCGCGGCGGTGCAGTTCGATATCAACGATGCCGCGCTGCGTTCAACCCTGTTTGAAAAAGCGGATATCGTGGTGAACATGCTCTCCCCGGTATTCCAATACCTGATCGCCCTGGAATGCCTGAACCACAACGCGCACGTCATCTCCGCATCCTACCAGAGCAAAGAGGTGGAAGATTTGAACCTGGACGCCCATCGTAAGGGCCTGTTAATTTTGAACGAAATGGGGCTGGACCCGGGCATAGACCACATGTCCGCCATGAAACTGATCCACCGGGTTCAAAAAGAGGGCGGGATTATCACCTCGTTTCTTTCTTACGGCAGCGGCGTGCCCGCTCCGGAGGTTCGGAGCAACCCCCTGCGTTATTGTATTACCTGGAATCCTCGCAACGTGGTAAGAGCCGGGGAAGCGGGCGCGCAATACATGGAAGATGGAAAAATCCGGCTGCTCTCGCACAATACCGTTTTCACCCGCACCTGGATGGTAGAAGTGGAAGGGGTGGGAATGCTGGAGGCCTACGCAAACCGTAACTCCCTGGTGTACAAAGAGATCTTCGGCATTGATTCGGTGCGCACCATGGTGCGGGGAACCCTGCGTTATCCGGGCTGGAGCGAAACCTGGCACCAGATCGTGAGGCTGGGGCTGCCCAACGATACCATGCCCATCCCCGGCCTGAAAGAGATCGCCTACCGGGAATTTCTGGAAATGTTCCTGCCCATCCACATCTCCGGGTTGAAGCTGGAGCAGCGGGTGGCAAACTATCTGAACCTCAGTCCCACGGGAAAGATTATGGAGAACCTGCGCTGGTTGGGGCTGTTCTCCAATGAAAAAATCGGCGGGGAAGTAAGCACCGCGGCGGACGTGATGATCAACCTCTTGATGAAAAAACTGCCCCTCCCGGCCGGCGGGCAGGATATGGTAATCATCCAGCATGAAATAGAAGCGCAATACCCCGAAAAAAATAACCATAACGAACGAATCCTCTCCACCCTGATCGAATACGGCGAACCGGGCGGGTTTACCGCCATGGCAAAAACCGTGGGCTTGCCGGTAGCCCTGGCGGTTAAAATGGCGCTTACCGGGCAGTTACCGCTTACCGGCTGCCAGCTTCCCACCCACGCGGCCATTTACGAACCGGTTCTGGAGGAATTGAGCAAAGCGGGCTTGAGCTTCCGGGAGAAAACGCTGCCGCTTGAAAAAGGGGCTTGAGAGATAATTTTGAGCTTCTATTGCGCTCTCTATTTACTTAAATTCCAGTAAAAACGACGCTAAGGAGCGCTCATCAATGCCCATGCCAACATTGAGATATGGGGATGGATTTGAAGACATCACGCCCCGGCTTCGCGACTTTGTAAAGATCCTGCAATTAGCCCTGAAAAACCTCGGGCATTCCGTCGGCGCCGAGGGGTTGTTCGATAGAGATACCGAACGCGCGGTGATCGCATTCCAACAAGCGCTGGGCGTGAACGATGACGGGATCGTCCGGCAGGATACCTGGCAGGCCATCTCGCAAAATATTCACGTCGCTCCCTCTTCAGATGCTCCTCCCCCGGCAACGCCGCCGGAGCAGTACCCGGTGTTGAAATACCGCGATGGTTTTTCAACTACCACGCCGCAACTGAATGAGGCGGTTAAGAAACTTCAATCGCTGCTCAAAAAATACGGTTATTCGACGTTTGAAGACGGTTTTTTCACCCGATCGACCGAGGATGCGGTCAAATCTTTCCAAAAGGAAAAGGACTTAACCAGTGATGGGATAGTGCGGGAAGATACCTGGAAGGCCCTGGAGGGCGGAGGCGCCAGGCCTCCGGCCGTAGATCCCGCGTATCCCAGCCTCAAGCTGTGGGACGGTTTTGCTAACTCCAATCCGCAGTTGCGCGATGACGTAAAACGGTTGCAGGAAATGCTGAAGAAGTTGGGGTACCCGATTGACGTGGACGGCTTGTTCGGCATGGATACCGAAGACGCGGTGAAAGATTTTCAGTTCGCCAATGGATTAGTAAGCGACGGCGAAGTGGATAAAGCCACCTGGAAAGCCCTGGAGCAGGTGGCCGACATTGCGCCGCTGCCCGGCGGTTCGGAACCCGCCGAACGTGAGCCTGGCGACGAAAGGCGCTTTCGATTTTTTGGGAGAGAGACCGAAGAAGTGGAAGAAGCGCCGGAGACGGCCCCGCAAGAAGAGCCATCCGAAGAAAGATTTTCCCGGCGCTTCTTCGGCCGGGAACGAGAAGAAGCGCCGGCGGATGCCCCCGCCGGGGAAGAAAAGCCGGAACGGGGGCTCTTCGGGCGATTCTTCGGCAGGGAAACCGGGGAACGCGGCGATTCTGGCGGGGGATCTCGTAAAAGAGTGTTCAGTTCCTCTTCCCATCCCACCCTGAGATACAGCGACGGATTCTCCGATACCACCCCGGAATTGCGCCCGGACGTGCAGTACTTGCAGGAGTTACTGAATGACCGCGGGTATTCGCTGGATACCGACGGCATGTTCGGAAAGGGTACCGAGGACGCGGTTAAAGGTTTTCAAAAATCAAAAAACATTACCGCAGACGGAATCGTGGGGCAGAGTACCTGGTCGGCGCTGGAAGAAAAGCTCCGCCTCACCTCCCGGCCGATTTTCTCCCGGCTAAGAGATTTTCTCTCCAAACCCGTCGAGCCATCCGCTCCCGGCGACACCGTGGTTACCGCCGGTTCGGTTTTGTATTATCCCATTTTAAAATATTGCGACGGCTACACGGATGTAAATCCCCACTTGAACCGCGACGTCCGGCGACTGCAAAACGCGTTGAACAAGGCCGGATATTCCACGGGCGCGGATGGCCTGTTTGGCAGCGGCACGGAGAGCCTGGTCAAGCAATTTCAAAGCAGCCAGGGTCTGAAAGCCGATGGAGTGGTCAATACCAATACCTGGTCAGCGCTGAAGCGCTACGGCATTCCTGCCGCCGAATCCGAAACCCTCAGCTTTTTCTGGGGAGATCCCAACTGGGTTCACAACTGGGAAGGGCACAACGGAAGCCCCTACTGGCCGGGAGGCTCTTCAGGGGTAACCTTAGACCCCGGTATGGACCTTGGCCATGCCGATCCTTCTCTGATCGAAGAATTGTACGAACCGATCCTGACCTCGCAGCAGCTTTCCGCCGTCCGGAAAGTGTACGGCGTCCAGGGAGACGCGGCCAATAGAGCATTACAATCGGACCCGGTGCTGCAAAGCATCGAGATCAGCCGCGCCCAGGCGGATGAGATTTTTGAGTACGCCGCGGTGCCCTATTGGGATGGGATCGTCAAACGCTTCAACACCTTGATATACCCGGATACCCTGGCGACCGTGCAGACCGCCCTGTTATCCCTTTCCTACAACCGGGGGTACGGCAACAGCGATTTGGAACAGCTCAGGGCTCCCCTGGAGCAAAAAGATTGGTGGGAAGTGGCGGACCGCATCGGCAACATGCAGCAGGACCATGAGCTGGAGGGAATCCGCAAGCGCCGGCAGGCGGAAGCGGACCTGATCCGCTGGGAATTGAACTGGCAAATCGAATACGGGTACCGCGCCTCTTAGCCTAAGTTCATATTGTAGTCCCCAACTTTATGGAAAGATGAGAATCCGCAGCAGGCGATATCCGTTTTCATACGCAACCACCCCGACCCCGGCTTCGCCGGGGTCGCCCCTCCTTTTCAAGGAGGGGAATTAGTTACAAAGCGGGGGTGGTTAGCCCGGGGTAATTAACATTGGGGACCAAATACGAAACCCGGGTTAAGGGCGTCTGAAATTCAAACCTGCCGCCGCGGGAATCAGCGCAGCAGCACCATTCGTTGATTTTTCACGAAATTGCCCGCCCGGAAGTGCAGAATGTAAATCCCGCTGGCGACCGGCTCGCCGGCCTCGTCCCTCCCGTTCCATACCACCCGGTATCGCCCCGGCGCATATACCTCATTGGCGAGGGTGCGCACTCGCTGGCCCAGGATGTTGTAAATCTCTAATCTTACCTGCTCGCGAACCGGGGTCTCGAATTCGATGGTAGTCTCCGGGTTGAAGGGATTGGGAAAATTCTGCCGCAAAGAAAATTCCCCCGGCGCCCGGGCCGCGAGAGGTTCGACGTTCAGGATCACGCTGTCCGGAGCGTTAGCGTACACCAGCGCGGTGTAGGCGGGAAGAGTAATACCGGGCACGGGCGTGCTGTTCACCGTAAAAACCGTCTGGTCGAAGACGTTATGCCAGTCGCCGGTGGCTAACCAGGGCACGTCAGTGATGGTTTGCTCTACCCAGCTCAGGTTGGCGACCGCCATTACTTTATGGGTGGAAGTAGTGTCCTCCATTCCCCACACCAGCACCTTCTGGCTGGTATAGCGGAACAGTTTTCGCAGCGCGCCCTGGTAGAGCGCCGGGTTTTGCAGGCGCTGCCGGATCAGCGGGCGATAATAGGCATAATGGTCCTGCCCTTCCGCGGTTTGCAGGCGGTCGAACTGCACCGGGCGGTAGGAAAGTTTCTCGTTGTCATTCATCCAGCCGCGCGGCTCCGCGAACTCCATCCCCTGCCAGAGCATGGGGATTCCTAAGGAGGTGAACATAAACGTCGCATAGAGTTTATCCCGCAGCACCGCTTCTGGGGCGGGAACGCCCTGGAAGGTTACCATTTCGTAAATCAGCGATTGCTCGTCGTGGTTTACGTTGGCGTTTACCGGCTCGGTGCGATTGGCGTAAACATTGGGGAAAGCCGGAACATCATTGCCGGAATAGGCTCGCAGGTCGAGAATCAGGTTTTCAAAATCGAGCAGGGAGGTATTTTTGAAGCGCGCTTCGTCGAAAATCTCATCGCGATAGCTGTCGTGCCAGCCGCCGGTCAAACCGCTGTAGAAGACCAGCGCCGGGCTTTCCGGCAAATGCTCGGCTATCTGGTACACGGTTCCGTTATATTCCTGCTCCACCCGGTTGGCCCATCCTAAGATGCCCCGGGTCGGCTCGTTCACGTTCCAGCCGATTCCCTGGGTAAAATCATAGCGAAACCCGTCCACCCGGTATTCCTCGATCCACATTTTCAGCACTTCAAAGATCAATTCCTGGGTTTCGTCGGTCCAATGGTCCATATCCTTGAAGAAAAAGAGCGGGTCTTCGTTGAAGCGCAGGTCATTATTGAGCTTGAAATAGGGATTGGCAACTTCATCCGGGTGCATCTGCCACAGCGGGCCGGTGTCGTTCATGTGGTTGAAGACCACGTCCACGATCACCGCCATCCCCCGGGCGTGGGCGGAGTCCACCAGTATCTTGAAATCCCGCGGGGTTCCGTAGCCCGGCTCCAGGGCAAAGTAAGAATTGATGTCGTATCCCCAGGAATGGCCGGATGCGCCCACCTGCCCGAAATCATTTACCGGCATCACTTCGATGGCGTTCACCCCTAAGTAATCGAGGTAAGGCAGCAGGGTGGTCAGTTCCGCGAAACCGGCGGTTCCGGCGGGCAGGCCGTAATAGCCGCCGCCGAATTCGCCGACGTGCAATTCATATATTGCCAGTCGGTTCAACGGCGGGCGCTCATAATCATTGCTCTGCCAGAGGTAATCATCCGCGGTCAACCCCTCCGGGCCGATGGTAAAACGCGATCCGTACTGCCCATTGTGCCTGCCCCAGGGATCGTAAATTTGCGCCCCGCTGCCGGTTTGATAGAGATACTCGTAAGTACCCGGGGGTAGATCAAGGTTGATCCACCAGTTATCCGAAGCAGGATCCTTGCGCATGAAATGCGGGTTGGCGGAGGCGACCGGCTGCCCGGCCGGGGCGACCCGCAGCAGCACCGCATTGGTCCCCCCTACCCTCAGCCGGAAGGTGGTCGAATCATTGGAGGCCGTGCCGGGCAGGGTTACCCCGTGCCGCGCGTAGCCCGGCAGCGGGGCAATCGGAGGGCCGCCGATCTGGGTTACGAATGTGACCGTATCGGAATTGGCCCCGGCATAGAGAATCATGGTATGGCCGCCGTTTCCTAAGGCCGTGAAGGCAGTAAAAATGAGTTGCCGGCTTGTGAAATCATAATAGCTGCCTAAGTTATCGTAGAGAACCCCGTCGATGGAGAGGGCCAGGGAAGCGGTATCCACCACCGTTCCCACTTTCGGGAAGATGTACGCGGAGATGGTGGGAAACTCGGTCGTCACAAAACCGCTGCGCTGGTTGGGCAGGAAATGGTAAATGGTGGGGTCCTTCACGTAGATGAAGGAATTATCGTTATCAAGGGTGTTAACGTGATGGTTCAAGGGGTCATTGGGCCAGGGGCTGGCGCCGCTGTAGTAGAATTTGTATTGCCAGGCGCCCGGTATCCCCTGGGGCGGGGGGGTGGGGTTCCCGCCGATGCGCAGGCGGGCGTTGCGAACCCACAGGTCGCCGCCCAGGTAGGCCATCGGCCAGGCGGTATTATTCCAGCCGTTGAATTCTCCCGGCACCGAGAGGCCGGTCTGCCCGGTAATGTTATACCGGAAGGTGACGTCCACGCTGTCCTGGGCCCGGGAAGTTAGTGGGACCATGCCGAGCAGCGCCAATACCCATGCAAACTGGCGTATCTTTTTCATAGTATGTGCTCCTTGCAGGCTAAGAGTTTTTATGCCCGGAGTGCAAAACTTCAATTTTGCATTGACAGAGTGCTCCAAAGAACTTGCCCCGCTTTAATTTCGCACTCCAAAAACATTAGCGGGACTTTGCCGGAGTTTTCTCATGCAAAGCTGAAGCTTTGCACTCCGGTAGCGGATTACACCGTCAAAGTATCTGCCGGCTCTGCCGCTGTTTTCGAAAAATCCAGGTTGATGGCCGGTTTGTCGGGGAAACGCTCCCGCAGCAGCCGGCCCACCAGGGCCAGCTCCCCGGGGTGATTTTCGATCACCACGTCACGGATATCCACCCCCGCCCGCAAACCGTAGAGGGTAATATCCAGGATGATGTGGTTGGCGGCGATCATCACGATGGCTTTATTCTGGGTCCAGGCCACTTTGCGGGGAATTTCTTTATTGGCCTCCCCCATCAACAGCTCTTCGCGGTCTCGCACCAAAATAATTTTATGGTCCCAGGCTTTTTCGAGCTCTTTTTCTTCCAAATTATAACAATATACCAGCCCGAGGTTCACGGTTTTGGTAAACGAGAACAACACTACCTTCACGCCCCGCTCCACCGCCGCTTTCAACTCATTTTTTAATTCCTGGATTTCCCGGTTCCAGGCGGAAAGATAGATCTCTTCCCGGGCGTTAGCGACCATTTCCCGCGCTTTTAAAACCAGGTTGGCGTAGCCGGTGATGTTCCAGAGATTCTCCGACTCCAGGTTTACCTGCAAATTGGAAACGCCCCGGTAAAATTCAGCGATTTTACTTTTATAGCGGTTTTCCAATAACTCGATCAATTTATCGGGCGGCAGCGGGACGTATTTTTCCGGCTTGGCGGAAATGGCGTTCACTGCCCCAAAACGCTCCAGGCGGTTGATGGCGTCGTAAATTGCCGAGCGCGGGATGCCGCTTTGCTTGCTAATCTCGTAGCGGGTGGCGGGGAAATTCTGCAGCAACGAGACATAAGCGCGCGCCTCATACTGGGTAAATCCCAACTCGGCCATTTTCTTAGCAATTTTTTCGAGCATATTCCTTTCCGGTTTATGTCAAACGTTCAGTGAGAAAGCAAAATGATTTTGGGGCGACAGGAGTGCAGAATTTATTCTGCACTGGCAGTGCATCCCGGCGTTCCGCATGGGCGTTAACCCCAGGTATTTTTTTACCGCAAAGACGCGGAGTCTTTAGAGAGTTCTCGCCCGAAAATCCTGCTGTTATTCACAAAAATCAATATTATGTTCTTTGCCCCGGATGGCCGGGGTCTTTGCGGTGATTTTTTGCTCAGGTTTACGCCTATGCGGATTTCCGGGATTGAGGCAAAGCCATCCCTTTGGGGCACTTCTATTGCAAAATAAATTTTGCACTCCTATTTTCTACCGCCCTACAATCGTTGAAAAGTCTCCGCACTCCCGCTCAACGCCCCCAGGGGGTGATCCCGGTGGGGGGGATTCTCCAAAACGCTTTCAAAATTTCATCGATGTGCGCCCGCCAGTTTCCCCAACTGTGCCCTTCGTGGTACTCGTTAGCGGTAAAGGTATAACCCTTGCTCTGCAGCACCGCTATAAACTGGTAATGCTCCGGCTGAGTGCCCTCGAAGGTTCCCCAGTCGATGTAGATGTCGATTTCTTTTTGGGGGGAGTTGGCGTACAACTGGATGACCGAGGGCGAACTGATCCAGATGGAGCTGGATTGCCCGGCGCTCAATCCGAAAGTCTCCGGGCGCTGAAACGCGCCGTAGAGGCTCACGAACCCGCCCAGGGAGGCTCCCATCATGGCGCGGTCCGCCGCGGCGTTCTTGCAGCGGTACAGGGATTCCACAAAGGGAACCAGTTCCGTGGCCAGCATGGCCATATAGTTATCGGCGTTGCTCCAGTATTCGCTCATCCGGTCCACCGGGTTCACGAACACGGCAATGATGGGTTTGATGTGGTTGGCGGCCTGCAAATTGTCCAACACGTTGACCATGCTGGCCAGTTGCAGGTATTCGCCGCCGTCCTGCACATAAATTGTGGGGTAGTGCAGGGTATCCTGCGCGTATCCGGGAGGAAGGTACACCCGCACCTGGCGGGTATTATTCAAAATAACGCTGCTGAAACTGTGCTGCTGCACGGTTCCGTGCGGAACGGCGGGGTCATAGTCGATCTCCCAGGGATAGACCCATTCCGGCATGCGCAATTCCGAATTCGGCCCGAAGCCGCCGGTAACGGTATGGGGATTGAGCGGGTCGAGAATCCAGGTGTTGCTGCTCCAGAAGAATTTATAATCCAAACGTGCGTCCAGGGGGAAAATTTTGCTGCAATAGTAGAGGTTGGTAGCGGAAATGTGCGAGAAGGGATCGGCGCCCGGCTGCCAGCCGTTGAAATCTCCCGGCACGGAAAATCCGCTGCCCGGGTTTCCGCGGTAAAGGAAATGGCACAGGGAATCCTCCGTCAAGGGAAAGCCGAACCCGGCGGCGTAGGCCATGAAGCTGTCTGCCAGGGCCTGGCGGGCCTGGGGATCGCTAAGGGAGTCCATCTCTTGCAGAAATTCCGCAAAATACCAGCGATCCGGCGCCGCAGTGATATTCTCCGCGGGAGTTCCCATCGGCAGCGGAGAATCCCCCAGCGGATTACCGGAACAGGCGGCCACGCTCAAACTGATTAGCGCAACAATCAGGAATAAAATGGTTCTCATCCTTTCACGCTCCCTAAGGTTAACCCGGAAATGAGCCAGCGGCTCACGATCATAAAAAACAGTACTACCGGAAGGCTCACAATAATCGCGCCCGCGGAATACAATCCCCAGGAGGCTTCCATATTGGATTGATAGCTCTTCAGCCCCAACGGCAGGGTGAACAGATCCGTATCCTGGATCAGCACCACTGCCACCAGGTATTCCGACCAGGCGGACATAAAGGAAAACAAAGCGGTGATCGCCAGGGCCGGCAGCGCCAGGGGAAGAATAATTTTGTAAAAGGTATAGACCGGGGAAGCGCCGTCGATAGTGGCGGCTTCTTCTAAGCTGTAGGGGATGGTATCGTAATACCCCTTCATTTGCCAGATGGTAAAAGGCAGGGCGGTGGCGGAATAGGCGACGATCAGGCCTAAAAAACTATCGTACAGATGCAGTTTGATGAGCAGAATGAACAGGGGCAGCAGCAACATGCTCACCGGGAACATTTGGGTGGTAATGATCCCGATCATGGCCGCGGAGCGGCCGGGGAATTTGAAGCGGGAAAAGGCGTAGCCGGCGGTGATCGCCAGCCCCACTCCCACCACGGTCACCGCCAGGGAGACGATGAGGCTGTTGCCCATCCAGCGCAGGAAAGGCTCCTCAAAGAATAAGCGCCGGTAAGAATCCAGAGTAGCGCCTTCCGGAATGATCGCCAGGGATTTGCTCAACAACTGCCCGGCCGGGCGAAGGGAGATGGAAAAAACCGTGATCACCGGGTAAACGGCAAACAGCGCAAAGAGGGTTAAAACAGCGTACGCGCCGATTTTACCTTTGAGAGAGAGGGAGCGGGGATTTTTCATACTTTGTTATGCTTTTTATATCCTGTCAACTCAACAAGCCGGATAGTTTCAAGATGCGATTGGACCAGTCAGCCGATTGTTCGGCAACTTCGCGGCGCTGCGCGGGGTTCGCCCAAATACTTGCCCAGTTTCTCTGCCAACGAGCTAACTGAATTTGCAATTCCACTAACGCTGCTGCAACGTCGATCTCCGCCTCGGCTGCGGTCCATTCGATGAAAAATTTGCTTTCATCCAGGAGGCTTTCAATTACCTCACGATTTGCATCATGGGTTGCAAAGGATTTGATTCGGCTCAAATTTGCCGCCAGCCCTCCCAGGCGTACAGGCAGTTCATCTTGCAAATAGCGTTCGCGGATTATAGTCCAATCTTTCATACTCCACCTAATAATTGATAAGTAATCTCTGCCACCTGCTTTCTAATTGCCGGATCAAGGATTTCAAGCGAAGGATTATTCTGGCGGGGGCGAATTCGGCGTGGAGTGCTCCGCCGCCCGACAGAATTTCTCGCCGAATATCTACCGCCAGTTTAATATAGGTGCCCAGGGCTTGAAGCATTTCATCCATTTGCTGCCTGGTGGCGCGAGAACGAATAACGTGAATCACGAGATGCGACTCCTAATAGATATTCTCCGTCGCGCCGGTGCGTTTGATGAAGCGCCAGCCGAACACGAAGAGAATGATGAAAATGATCATGGAAAACGCCGCCGCGTAGCCCATCCGGTAATAGAAAAAGGCCGCGCGGTACACCCAGCTAACCAGAATGTGGGTGGTTTCCGAAGGCTCTCCCCCGTTGCTGACCAGCCACACCACGTTAAAGTTGTTGAAGGTCCAGATCACCCCTAAGGTAATGGCCGGCACCATCACCGGTTTGAGCATGGGGGCGGTAATATTTTTGAATTTCTGCCAGGCGCTGGCGCCGTCGATCTCCGCGGCTTCGTACAGTTCGTCGGGAATGCTCTGCAGGCCGCCTAAAGCAACGATCATCATAAACGGAAACCCCAACCATATATTGGTAATCAGGCAGGCGGTAAACGCGCCCCATTCGCTGGAGAGCCAGGGCAGCTGAAATCCGGCCAGGTTTTGCAAGATCAAATTCACTGCCCCGTATTCGGCGTTGAACATTCCCCGCCAGCTCAGCGCGGTGATGTACTGGGGAACCGCCCAGGGCAGGATCAAAAAGGTGCGATAGACCGATTTGCCGCGAATATCTTTATTCAAAATCAAAGCCAGGAATACCCCGATGGAGACGTGAAAGAGCAGGTTGAGCAGCGTCCACAGCACGGTTTTCCCGAAATAGTACCAGAAGTTCCTTTCTTGCAAGACCAGGAGATAGTTGGAAAATCCCTTTAGCTTCCAGTCATAAAAATGGCTCAGGCTCATATTGGAAAAAGAGATCACCAGGTTGTAAGCAAAGGGATAAATGACCACCAGCCCCATCACCAACAGGGCGGGAAGTAAAAAGAGGTATGCAAGGCGTCTATTGCTGCTCACTATTGTTGTGCCTGCCGCCACTATTCTTTTTTCTCCTGTTTTTGACTTAGTGATTGGGTGATTTAGCGATTTAGTGAATATAAATACTTCATCAATCGCCCAATCGCAAAATCACCCAATCACCAAATATTATTCGCGATTCTCCCGGATCAATTGCTCCGCCAGGCGCTGCATTTCCCGGGCGGCCTGCTCCGGGGTATATTTTCCGTTGAAGATTCCCTGGTAGCCGGGGCGCATGGCATCCCAAATCCAGCGCAACTCCGTCACCACCGGCATGGGGCGGCCCACTAACATCTGGTCGTAAGCAGCGCGATAGAGCGGCTCCTTTTCCAGATCGGGGTGGATCGCCAGGTCTTCGCGGGAAGGGATGAGGTTGAATTCCCTGGCGAATTCAAGCTGCACCGCCGGGGAGGTGAGAAAGCGCAGCAATTCTAAGGCAATCCGCAGTTGTTCCCCTTTTAGGTTGACGTTGAGGGAATACCCCAGTGGAGAAACGATGGGGGTAGCCCACTGCCCGGTCTCATCGTTGCGGGGAATGCGCGCCAGGCCGATGTCCATACCGCGCTTGATGTAAGTTCCCCAGGACCACGGCCCGTTGATAATCATGGCCGATTTCCCGTCCAAAAACAGGGCGTTGGCGGTCTCATAATCGCATTCCCGGGGGGTGATTTTATACTTGTTGGCCAGGTCGTAGATCAATTGCGCCGCCTGCGCCATTGCCGGGGTATTCAGGGTGGGGCGGTTTTGATCATCGAGAATCCAGCCTCCGTACAGCCCGATGAAGGGCACTGCAAAATAAGGCTCGATGAAGTTCCAGGCCAGCGCGTAACGCTCCGGAACACCGTCGCCATTCTCGTCCCGGGCGATCTCCTCTCCCATCTCAACCAGTTCCCCGATGGTTTGGGGCGGTTTCTGCACGTAAGCTTTATTATACACCAGGGAAAGATGATTCCCCACCCGGTCGGCGATCTGGTAGAGATGCCCGTTCAGGCGGGTATTGGCCGGAAAGGGATCGGTCATGAAGCTGTCTAAGAAGGCCCGATCAAAAAAGGATTCCAGGGGCATGATCACCCCTAATTCCGAAAGTGGCCCGATATTGTCGCTGGCGCCGTGCAGCAGCGCCGGCCCTTTGCCCGCCAGGGCCGAGACCATGAAGTTCGTGCGCAATTCCTCCGGCTGGTAATAAAGCTCCCGGAACTGGTAAGCCGGATAGCGTTTGGCGAACTCATCCAATTTTTTTTGCAACAATTCCCGCTCCACCGGGCGCAGGGTGCTCCAGACCAGAATCCGCTTTTGCGAATCCGATCCGCAGCCTGCCAAAAGCGCGGTTAAAACGCCGATGATTATCAGCGGATGAAGGAATTTTCGATTCATAAAAATGTATCTGTTTTTTTAGTATTCAGGTGTTCGGGTGTCTATGTGTTTTAGTATTTTACGCCGCCGCTATGCGGTACAGGTTTAGATAGCGACGGCTCTAAAAAGGCTGGAACTTCCTACACAAAATCATAATATTGAAAAACCCGAATACATGAACACATGAGCACCTGAACACTCGAACACTAAACCCCGGCCTTGAAACCAAGAAACCCGGTTCTGACCAACCGGAACCGGGTTTCTGCGGAAATTCATACCAATGCCGTATGATAGGGGCGGCTCGCCGGTTACTTCATCAGAACCATCTTTTTGGTTTCCACGTAGCTGCCGGCGGTGATGCGATAGAGATAGATACCGGAGGCCACTTTCTGGCCTAACTCATCTTTGCCGTCCCATTCCACCTTGTACACGCCGGGGTTGACCGATTCGTTTGCCAGGACGCGAACTTGCTGGCCGAGCAGGTTGTACACCACCAGGCACACGTCCGCTTTCTGGGTGAGCGCGAATTCGATCGTGGTGTTGGGGTTGAAGGGGTTGGGATAGTTTTGCAGGAGCCGGAAGCCGTCCGGTACCTGGTTCACAATCGGCTGAATGCCGACGGTGCAAAGTCCCAAATACGGATCATAGAAGTTGCCGTTGTCGCCGAAGCAGGCCGGCACCCGGCCGCTGGCTTTGTTCACGTTGGCGTTGTGATTCTGGGCGAAACCGGCTTCGTTATCGAATCCGCTGATGCCGAATTTCCAGTCGATCACCTTGGGGGCGCCGGCCTGGAACAGAATGGTAATGGACCAGAGGCTGTCCCCCGCCACCGCGTCGCCGTCGAGGCCGGCGTCATTCATTTGCAGCGCTTCGCGCACCGGGTCGCCAGGCTGCAGATCCCATACCCAGGCCAGTTGGGGCACGGTTTTGGGCGCGCCCCCGGCCAGGTACACGGTGTCGATGTCAGTTACGTTGCCGCCGCCAAAGGTAATCGCGCTACTGTCGGCCAGGAAGGCATGGGCGGGACGCATATCTACTTCAAAAATAACCTCGGTATCCTCTGTAAAAATGTCACCGTAACCGATTCCATCGAAGAAGCGAAGATCAAGGATAAGATCCGGTATGCCGTTTCCGTTCAAATCCGTTTCGTTACCGGTAGCCCAGAACAGCTTGTTATCACCGCCTTCCCAGACATCGCCGGAGGCGGCGCTGGTGTACATATACTTGTAGGCCACGGTATCGGCAACCGGGGTGAGGTTCATGAACACCACCGCTTCATATAGCGAATCGTTGATAAAGCTGGGGGTCATTTCATTGTCCGTGCCCCAGCCGTTGAAAGAGCCCCGGGCATAGACGTGGTCTGTGGCTGCGGCGGGATCGAAGTTCCCGACCAGAATCTGCACGCCCATGTGGCACTGGAACAGCACTTCGTACTGCGTCTGGGCAAAGGCGCTGCCGCCCAGCAACAGCGCTAATGCTGCTGCGAATACTTTAACTTTGTTGAACATAGCGTTCTCCTTGGTTTTGGTTGGTTAAAGATAACTTATGGGGGACTAAAATGATAGCCTTACGGTAAATTTTTGGATGTTGTTCAATACTCCGAAATCCTGGTAAGCGTAGTCCAATATGAAGCCCAGCCCGGAGAATTTCGCGTTTAACCCCGCCCCCGCGGTGAATCCTTCTTCGCTGTCCGGGAGGAAGAGGGAGCGGTACCCGGCGCGCAGGGCGATCAGGTTTTGAAACATGTATTCCCCCCCGACGTTGACGCTCTCTGCATTGTCGTTAGGGTGCAGAGCGTCCACCGCAAGGGTGATGCGATTGGACTGGGTCTTGAGCAAGTCCATGGACAAACCGACCCGGAACAGCAGCGGCAGGTCGAATTCGCCGGTTTGGTACACCGCGTTGATTTTATCATTATTACCGGAAAGGTTGGGATCGGGATCGATCTGGGTTAGCAAATCGTCGCCGGTCATCTTCATCTTGGTGCCGAAGTTGGATATGCTCATCCCCAACCGCAGCCCGTTGAAAGGGGTTTCGAACAGCGTGCCCACGTCCAATCCCACCCCGGAAGCATTGGTGTTCCAAATGTGCTCGCGAACGTATTTCCCGGTGAAACCGATCATGAATTTGTCGGTCAGCTTGCGGGCATAGGACAGCGAGACCGCAAAACTTCCCGCGGAAAAACGCACCCCGGTGCCTTCGGGCTGCAACTCCGTGGTCTGCTCGAATTCACCCATGTTCAAGGATGTGAAACCAACCCCGATCGCGCCCATCGACCCTAACGGTGAAGCGATTCCGATATAATCGAAATTGATCTGCTCCAGCCACTCGGAATGGTTGAAAATAATTTCCGGACGGCTGAGCTGGGCAATCCCGGAGACGTTCCAGAACATGGCCGTGGCGTCATTGGCCACCGATACATAAGCGCCTCCCATGCCGACCGCCCGGGCGCCCACCCCGATGGTGAGGAAAGGAGCGGCGGTGGTTCCCACTTTGGTCACTTCCCGGGCAATTCCCGCAACCGTTATACAACATACCGCAAGGATAAGAATGAAATAATGTATCCGCTCGTTCATAGTGAACTCCTTAAATACGGTGTTCAAGTGTTCCGGTGCTCTGGTGTTTTAGTGTTCAAGTGTTTTGGTGTTCCGTGTTTGGGTGTTCTGGCAGCGAAATCGCACACACTTGAACACAATAACACTAGAACACCAAAAACACTAATCGAACTATTTAATCACCGCAAACTTGCCGGTGGTCTGGCCGATGCCCGGGGCGTCGATATGGTAAATATAAACGCCGTACGCCACTTCCAGATTATCCCGGGTAAGCAGATTCCAATCCGCGGTGCCGTCGGTGAGGGTGGAGTTGTGGTCGATGGAGGCGACCAGCTCGCCGCGCACGTTGAATATGCGGATGGTACACTTTTGCGGCAGGTGGATGAAATGGATCGAACGCTCCCCGCGCCCGCTGCTAAAAGTATTCTTCGGCTCCCAAATGGCCGTGGCCACGTAGGGATTGGGCACTACCTTGATGCGCCCAAGCTCGCTTTTGGCCTGTTCGGTGTTCACCTTCGGCGCGGTGGAGGTGAAGCGATAGCGGTCGTAGCGGGCAAATTCTTTCCGCACCGGCAGCGCCAGAATATCTCCGGCTTTGGGCACTTCCGCGGATTGATCGGCATCCATGTTTAATTGAAACGTCGGCTGGTATTGATTCGAATGCACGTCATCGAATTCAAATAATACCAGTCGATCCCGGTAATCCAGTTTCCCGGGATCACCGGGGGTTTGATCGAAAAGATTGAATTTGATGTACCGATTTTCGGAAACATTTTTGATCCGGAAATTGGTCGGAATTTTAGGCGTGGTCGGCAGCCCGGGAACCGGAATGCTCGCGGAGGAATCTCCCTGGGCATCGTCAACCACTTCTAATTGATAGTTTGCAGGATAGAGCCGCCCCTGGGCAAGCCCGGCAGAGAGCTTGCTCCAGACCGCCGGTTTCAGGATATTCCGGGTTTCATCGTTCCATTTTGCCTGGGCGAGCAACGGCTGGGTTCTATCATTCATAATGTTCAATTTGATGCCATCAAACACGGTCGCATCGATCTGCAAGTCCGGGTTATTCACGGTCAGGGTGTCCCCCCGGGTCAGGTTCACAATCGTAAAACCGGTGGTAACCCGCATGGGTTTGTTCTGGTTTTCGGGCAGCGGCGGGAAAATCGTATCGCTGAAGCTGACCTCGTATTCATGGGCGTCTAAAATTTTCAACGGATCGATCGGTTCGGCAAAGAGCTGGCCGGTGGCATCGCCTTCAATATGATTCAATGCCGACACAGAGGGGCTAACGTACCCCGCCACCGGCGCTTCCGGGCGAACCTGAACGACGTTTTGCCCCAATTCCACGTCTCCCCCGGGGGAAATCGCGGCGAATTTGGAAGTCTCCGCCGGCTGCAGGATTTGATCTTCCGCGGGGTTGTAGATGCCGCGGTCGTAGGCGGTGACGGCATAGAAATAGGTAAACCCGTTTTTCACCGTGCTATCCACGTAGGTGTGCACCAGGCCGGTATTGTCGCCTAAGTAGAATACCGATCCCAGGTCCGGGTCGATGGCCGGGAAGAAGCCGCTGTCCTGGTTCACAATATCGAACTGGGCAACGGGCACGTCCGCCACCCGGCTGCCGAAGACGTTGGTGACCACCCCGGTCTCATCGAAAGTGGGGTAAGTGGCGCGGTAAATTTTATATCCTTCAAAATCGAGGGGATCGCCGGTAGCGGCCTGGGAAAGGCGGTCGAAGCTGTCTTCCGAACGGGTATCCCAGTACAGGGTTACTTTATTGTCGCCGGATACCGCTCTCACCGTGGGCAGCACCGGGGCCTTGGCAAAGCTGTAGTCGTTGTTATAAATGGTCTGCACGATGCGCTTGGTCTTGAAAATCTCATTCTGGTTATTTCCGAAGAAGAAAGCCAGGGAGATACGCTCGGTCTGACCGGGGCGCAGCGGGAAATACCCGGTGCCGTAGATGAAGTCGCCGTCCACGTTTTGCTGGGCGGCGTTGTAATAACCGGGGCGCAGGGCTTCCCAAAGGCCGCTGTCATCGCGCAGGCGGATAATGTTAAACGGGGCAAAGAAGTAGAAACTGGTCAAGCCGATCTGGTCGGATTCATCCACGTCGGTTTTGTCGATATTCGGCTCGCCGGGCAAACCGGTGTCGATGCTCTCCCCGTTCGGCCCGATGCGGAAGCCGGAAGTGGGCAGGCCGTCGCCCTCCCCTTCGTCGCCGGTGTCCGGTTTGCCGTCCAGCCCCACGTCATCGGTAGCGGGGTTCCAGTCCCCATCATTGTCGATGGCGTCGTCGCGGCCTTCGTCGATCAGGGAATTATTCAACCCGTCGCCGGTGAAGTAGTTCTTATAGCGCAACCCGATGTTGGGATTTTCCTCATCGATCAGGCCGTTGGAATTGTTATCGATGCCGTCGTTGGGAATTTCGGTATTCTCATCGATCAGGCCGTTCAAATTATCATCGATATTGTCATAGGGCTGCTCGAACAGGGTATCCCCGGGGTTAATCTGCAAGGTGTCATTATCATAATAGATGGTGATCCCGTCCGCCGGGAAAGTAGTTACGGTGCGTTCGAAGCGCGGGGTATTATAGTCGATGAGCACGATCGGGTCGCCCACCGTGGCAATTTTGGGCTGCAGCAGGGGCACATCGATGATGCTCCCGGAACCGCTGTTCCCGTCGAGATCGTCGTCGAAACCGTTCAGGCGGTTGCCGGGGCTTTCCAGGAAGGCGTAGCCTAAGTAGCCCACCGGGGACCAGCCGGTATTGCCGATGTTATCGAAATCCCAGGAGTAGGTAAGGTCTTCGTCGGCGTCAAAAAACGAGTTGTCGTCGTTGGTGTCGCCGTCTCCCCCAATGGTGGTGCCGACAATCATGCCAAAAACCGCTTTGTCGTAATTGGTAGTTCCCGCGTTGGTGATCTCGTAGAGCCAGAAGAGGGTGTTCTGGGCCAGGGTTTGCGACCATTGCAGGCCCCGGGCGGAAGAAAGCAGCGCCAGCCCGCCCCGGGAACCGCCGGAGACAGGATTGCCGGCGTCATTGGAATCGGGATAGAATGGCTCGGGTTTCAGGATAAATTCCCGGTCGCGGCTGTCATCCATCCACCAGTAGCTTTCCTGGTCGGCGTTGAACTGGTCTTTTCCGAAAAACCCGTTCCACTGCCCCGGCCAGCCCGGATCGTTGATATCGGTTTCGCGGTCCGGCCAGCGGGGGGGCCAGCTTTGCGCCTGATGGCTCATCGCCACCACCATGGTATCCGGGTTCGCGAAGCCGGGAAGCGGCTCCCAGCCCCAGAAATCGTTGGGGTCCTGGGGGTTGTATTCGTTGTTTCCCCGGGGGCCGTCGGCCACGGTTACGGGGTAAATTTTCGCGCCGCTGGGCAGCTCGATCTCCGCGCCGACCATCACGCTAATGTCGCCCACGTAAAAGTGCCCGGTATTGATCGGCCACTCTCCGCCAAAATCTTCCGGAACATTACTGCGTCGGCCAATAAAGCCATAATTAAAGAAGGTAGTGCGTACCTGATTGCCGCTGTGCACGTTTACTTTGCGTTCGTCAGGTGTACCTCTTAGTTCATTATAAAATTGAGCCTTTACCGTGAGGGGCAAGAGCAGAGACGTCAAGAAAGCTATTAGTAACGCAGCACTGAATTTCTTCATACCATACCCTTTTTGTGTATTATCACCCGATCTTTGACTATTGTGAAGTGGTCGCGGCAGTTGTCGGTTGGCAATGTAACTCCCACTGCTGCTTTTTCAGAACCCTAAGGAGAAGCCTATTTCCACTCTTCTTGGCTGGGTGTAATATTGCGGTTGCACGGCGTAGAGCGGATCCGCAGTCGCCCCGCTGATAGCGGACTGCAACGTATAGGTTGCGCGCCCGGTATCGTCATAAACTTGTTGTTCGTTGCGGGTATCGAACAGGTTGAAAATCTTGGCGAACAGGCTCCAGCGAAGCGTCTGGCCGCCGGTGCGCAAATTGAAATCTTTGAACAATTGGAGGTCGAAAGTTACCAGGTTGGGCCGCCGCCCGCTGTTTTCTTGCAGGTCCGTGGAGATGGAAGAGCCAACCCGGGACCCTTGTACCGGGTTGGGGGTGTAGGGCAGGCCGCCTTCGAACCGCCCCAATATGGAAGCGCCGAACGAACTGAAACCTAAGTAAAAATTCCCGGTCAGCACATGCTTGCGGTCCCAATCCAGGGGAACGATGCTCTTGCGCGGCTCCTTGTTGTTCTGAATATCGTTGTAGGCGTCGTCGGGATTAGAGGCGTTTCCTTCCGCGATCTGGAAGGTATAGTCCAAGTTAACGGAATAATGGCTGGCGAAGCGCTTCCGCAGCGCGAAGGTAATTCCCCGCACGTTGGCGTAGTCGCGGTTTTCATACTGGCTGTATTTGATGTCCACCGCGTAGGTCGATACTAAGGGAGAAGTTCCCACCCAGTCGCGAATATCGCGGTAGAAGCCGGTAACGTCGAACCCAATATCATTGGTCAGTTCCTGCTGAAGACCGATTTCATACATGATGGTGCGCTGAGCGTCCAGGTCGGCGTTGCCGATCTTATTGTTGATCCCGTTTTCCCGGGTTACCCGAAAATCGGAGTTCTCATATAGCAAGCGGAATTCCGGGATTTGCAGAAAATGGCCGTAGGAAAAGTGAATCTGCCCCCGGGTGCTGATGGGATAAGCGACCCCCACCCGTGGCGAAAATTGCAATTTGGCAGACGGTTCGTCATACCAGATTTGTTCCCGCTCTTCCAGAGAAAGCTGCTGATTTTCCGGTAAAATGGGGGAATTGATATTCGGGTCCTGGGGGTCGCGCAGAATTCTGCCCTTAGCATCGAAATAATCCACGCGCAGGCCTAAGTTCACGATAAAATCGTTATACTCCATTTTGTCCTGCACGTAAGCAGAGAATTCAATGGGATTGAAAGCGTATTGGCTGAAATTCGGATCGCCCGGGCCGGGCATGATGGGTGTAAAGACCGAATCGGATTGATTTGCGTCGATTACATTGTAATCCTGGAAGTAAATAGTGTGAAACCGGGTTTCCACCCCTGCTTTCACCAGGTGTTTTTTGGTTAACTGGGAGGTGAGGTCGAATTTATAGATGCGGCTGATGGTGTTACGGTTGAAATGCTGGTTCTTCTGCCCCCCGGTGCCAAAATTGAAGGCCGGTACCGCAAATTTTGTGTTATCCACGTAGCGGGGGTCTTCGGGGTCTTCATAAACATACTGGTTGAAATCTTTTTCAAAATAGGAGAATTTGAGATTATAGAAGGTGGTGGCGTTCAGGGTATGATCAAGGCTGAAAGTAGTGTTGTACCCTTGCTGGAATTTGGTGAGATCGCCGTCCGGGTTGAGCTTATAGTAATGGTCATATTCCCGGAACTCCAGGTCTTCGCCGTTCAATTTGACTCCTAATTTGATCAAATTGGTTAAGCGGTAGGTCAGGTTGGCCTGCCCGGTGTACCAGGAATTATAGTTCATCGGGACAATGCTGCCGTCGCCGGGGGTTCCCACGATGCGGCCATTGGAAAGCCGGATAGTGTCGCCATCGGCGCGGTACACCTGCTGGCCGTAAAGCCAGCCGTCGTCGTACCAGCGCCGGAAATTGATAAAGAAATTCCCCTTTCCGCGGGTAAACGGCACCGGCCCGTCTAAGCTTGCCTGGATATTGTAAATATTCGTGGCGGAGACGTCATCCAGGTTCAGATAAACATCATTGGTATTATTCGGATCGAACGACTCCACGGAATTGTAGCTGTCCCCGCTGATATACCGTCCCATGTAGGCGGAGACCTGCCCGGAGTATTTATCGCCGCCTTCCTTGGTGACAATATTGATAATCCCGGACATCGCCTGCCCATATTCGGCGTTGAAGGTTCCGCTGATCACCTGCAAGCTCTGGATAGCATTGTTTTCGATTTCCACCCCGTTGCTGCCGTCGAACACGTCGGTGACGGAAACCCCGTCCACCCAGAAGGCGATCTCGGAAGAACGCCCGCCGCGGATGTTAAACCCGCCCTGGTCGTTGCGCACGATCCCGGCCTGGAGTTGCAGCAGATCTTCAAAGGTTTGCGAGGGGATCACCGCAATATCTTCGGCGGTAAGCTCCGCCTGGGAGGCGGTGAGGTCGCGGCGGATCACTTCCCGCTCCGCCACCACCTGGATGGTTTCCCCCAATTCGACCGTCGCTTCTTCCAACTCTACATTGATGGTAGTAGTGAAGTCCACGCTGATCTGCACGTTCGCCTTTTGCAGCTCCCGGTACCCGATGTACTGGAACGCGAGCGTGTAAACGCCGGGAGGGACGTTCAGGATCAAATAGGATCCGTCCAGGTCGGTGGTCGCCCCCAGGGTGGTTCCCTCAAGAAGGATATTTACCCCGATAAGGCCTTCACCGGAGGTTTTATCTCTGACGATCCCGACAATCTTGCCCGTCGTTCCGCCAAAAACTTGCAAACTCAGGATTAGACAAAACAGAAGGAGGATGGTAGCTTTCACCTTCACGGGGGCCTCCGAAAAAATGTGTGATGGACAACTGAACCAAACCGCTTTAGAGCAAAACATCCACAGAAAACCCATTAGTCACTTCAAAAAGAGTGACTAATGTTAAAGAAACCATACTGAATTTGTCAAGAAAAAAAATTATCATTTTACCAGAGATTCACAGGCTTGTAACATCCTGCTGAGTGGTAGAAATAAGTATTCCGGGATCATTCCCACGCAGCTTCTCAGCTTACCAAACATAGTATTCCCGGATCACCGCCGGCAGGGCGGGAATTTTTTGCTGCAACTGCGTTCCGGTAACATCATGGAACAGCAGGGTAGTATCAATCGAGACCGGCGCCCGGTTTTTTAAATCCTGGTACAGCGCCTTGCGGGCCTGCCACTTTCCGGGGTCTTCCTGCTGGTACTCCGCCCAATAAATACGCTTTTTGAACTCGTCCGCCAATAATTGTTTGCGCCAGTGGGCGATGGTTTCCTGCAGCGCCCGGTCATTGTGAATTCCCTGGCGGTAGGCCTCCCGCAGCAGCAATTCATCCCGCACCATGTCGATGAGGTGGCGCGCCAGCGCCTTCTCGTTGCTGATATAAGGGCGGTGCAAGGGAGGCATCTCTTGAAGTTTACCCAAGAATTCCCCCACGCTCCAGCGCTCGCCGTTGAATTCTACCAGCGCCCGGTCGAGCAAGTCCCCGGCATTGCCGGCAATGTTTTCTAATTCGAGGTCGGTTACCCGGGGCGCCGGCAGGGGAGTCTCCCGGCGGCGAAGGTTAATGTACCCCTTGCTGAAATCCAGCAGTTCCCGCAGCACCGCGGTTTTGACGGTCACGGATTTGCCTTTCAGTTTCTCCGCCAGATACTCGGCGCTTCTTACCCGGGCGCGGCGGTTTTTCAGGGAATTGGCGTAATCCTCTTTATGCTCCGTAAAGTACTCCCGGCTCAGGAAGACCGACTGCTTGACGTCCTCCACCCGCATGATGTGATACCCGAAGGAGGATTTCAAGGGATGGGATACCTGCCCGATGCGCAGGTTGTACACGCTGTCGGCCAGGAACGGGTCGAGGTCGGCAATAGAAACGAAGCCCAAATCGCCGCCGCTGCCGGCCAGGGTGGAGTCTAAAAAGGTTTCCCGGGCCAGTTTCTCGAAGCTCTCCCCGGATTGCAAGCGGCGGTAATAGATTTCCGCTTCTTCACGGGTCGGGGCGAATAAATGGCGGAGTTTTACCCGGATACTGCTGCGTTTATACTCTTCCCAGGCCTCTTCGTCGCTGACCGGGATTTTATCCAGCACGTCCTTCTGGTAGAGGCGCTTCAATACTTCCTTGTGCTCGATGTAGCGCAGGCGGCTCTGAATTTCGGGAGTGTTTTCCAGGCCGTCCTCTTCCGCAGCCAGGTACAGGACGGCCCGATCCGCCATCTGGTTGAGATGCTGCAAGCGGGCTTCGCGCAGGGTGAGGGTTCCGCGGTACTGGGGAAAAACCGTGAAATCGTAAAGAAAATCATCGAAGCGGATCTCCTCTTTCCCCACCCGCGCCACCGCCTGCTGCTCCGGTGATTTCTCTTTGCACCCGGGCAGCGGCAGGAACCAAGAAATTCCGATTATAATGAAAAGATAACGAATCATAATGTGCTCGGGTGTTCACAGGAGTGTCAAACTTTAGTTTGACAGTGATCAAGCTAAATTTTGGCGCTGGTCAAGCTGAAGCTTGACACTCCTGCCCTATTTTTTTGGGTTCGCAAGATAATTCTGTATATCCAGTTTCAGTTTTTCTGCCGGCTCGAAGCCGGGCTGCAAGCGCAGGGCTTCATCTAACAGGCGGCGGGCTTCCGGCCAGTTTTTCAAATTGGCGTGGCTGACCCCGGCGAGGTAGAGAAGATTGGCTTTTTCATAGGCCGAGAATACCGGGCGGGTCGAATCCGCTTTCAAGGTTTCAGTAAAATATTCCACCGCTTCTTTGAACTGGCGCACGAAGACGTACAGGTTGCCCATTTTCGCCAGCAGGAAGGGATTTTGCGGATTCAATTCCAGCGCCTTATCGTACCAGCGCTTCGCTATTGCGTATTCCTGGAGGCCGATCATCACGTCGCCCATCTTCATCGCCGGGAAATAATTTTCCGGGAAGGCGAGATGCACGGCGCGATACTCCCGCAAGGCGCGGTAGGGCTGGCCGTGGTCTAAGTAATGCTGCGCCAGCTCGTAATGCGCTTCATCCCAGTAGGTATTCTCCCGGAAGTGTTTGACGGCTAAGGATTTGGTGATTTCCGACCCCACGGGCTGGTAGCTCGCCAGGTCCACCGGGCGCTCCGGAAAAGGCCAGCGGTTCACCAGGAAGTAATTGCGATATGCCCCGAATTCCAGGTCCAACTCCGTGACACCGGCGCTGTCGCGGGGAAATTCTTTGATAATCCGGCGCAGATTTTCCGGCTGGAACAAATCCGCTTTATACCCGACCGGCTCCGGGGGATTGATCACCTGGAGGGCGCGCAGCGCCTCCAGGAACGCCTGCGCCATCAACCGGTAGCCGTCGAAATTGGGGTGCAGGTGCTCCCAAAACAGATCCTTGCCGGGAATTCCCCCGGGGCTGGCGGCGCGGAACACCGCTTTCATGTCCAGGAGGGGAATATTTTCCTGCGCGGCGACTTGTTGAATGATGCGGTTGAATATTCCCGGGGCGCGGAAGCGCAGCCGGTCGAGGTCGCGGGCTTTGGCGAAACGGGCATAGGCCCGGGCGCTGTCGCCTGCGGCCAGGAGGGATTTTCCCAGGTAATATTGCGCTTCCGCCGCGGCGCTATCCAGTTCCAGCACGCGGGTAAAGGTTTCCCGCGCCGCTTCAAACTGCCCGGATTCTAACAGCCCCCGGCCTTCTAACAACAGGCTCTCGCAGCGCCGGCGGGTAAATTCATCCGTCGCAGGAGAGTAACCGGAAACGAAGGGCGGCTGGTCCTTCAAATTGGAGACCAGGTTGCTCACTAACACCTGCACGTTGCGGTTTTTGGCGCTTTCGATAATGTCCTTTAAGTTTTCCTCGAAATTGCGGCAGGCGATTTGAAATTTTTCCGAATCCAGGGGAATGGCCTGGTCTCTCGCCATCGCTTCCATCATGGAGCGGGGCGAGGCTTTATCTGCGCCGGGTTTTCCCCCCGCGCTGCTGATGACCTGTTCCAGCAAGCGGGTAAGGCGCAGCCGGCGCAGTTTCAGGTAGGCCGCAATCCCAAAGCGGCTGCTGCTGACGTATTGGGAAGAGCCTACCCCGTGCGCCCCGTAAAATTCGTTGTGCCCCATATATATAATGAGGACGTCAGGCTGCAATTCTAACACCTCCGGGAGCAAATCCCGCACGGTGTGGCTGTTCACCGCGGCAATGCCTAAGTTGATCACCTCCGCCCCGCTTTCCGTGAGCGCCTCGCGCAGGCGGTGCTGCAACTGGAACGGGAAGGTGGCATTGATCTCGTAAGGAAATCCCGCGGTGGTCGATTCGCCCAGGCAAAAAATGCGCACGGTATTGGGCTTTTTAACGAGGTCGAACACTTCCTCGCTGGCTTCCGGGGTTTTCGCTTCCGGCAGGAAAAAATAGCGCTGCCCGATCTCCCGGTTGACCACGTATTTTTCCTTCCCAAAGATGATTCTTTTATGTACCAGCGGGTAACTTTCCCCGTAACCGAACAGGCGCAGGGCCAGTTCAGCCAGCGTTAGCAGCAGAACCGGGAGGAGCAACATCAGCGCGGTAAAGAGGATGCGGCGGGATTTGGAGAGTGGAGCGGGCTTCATTGGTGGCGGGATGATGGGGTAATTTTGAATATTTTGATTTCCAATGGTTCCAATGAGACGGAAATCTTCGCGGCTGGCAGCGGTTGCGCGGAGTTATCCAGTAGATCGATTAAAACAGCGCCGGGGGTAATATTTTCCCCCGGGTTCAGATCAATGGAGGCGGCCTCCTCTCCGCTGTTCACCACCACCACGCAGTTCTGATCCTCCCAATCGCGCCGGAAGGCTAGCGTCTTCGGCGAATGTTTTCCTTCGGAACCGGCGTCGCCGGCATGGAGGAATTCGATGCGACCCAGGGCCAGCTCCCGGTTCCGGCGGCGCAGCGCGATCATTTTTTTATACCACTCGAACAGCTCCTGGTCGAATGCCACGGAATCCGCGGGGCGGGATTTTCTTAGAGGATGGGCAGCCTCGGCGTCGTATAGCAATTCCGGCCAGAGCATGGGCTTGCGGCAATCCGGATCGTCTGCGCCCCACATGCCCGCTTCGTCGCCGTAATAGACCATCGGCGCGCCGGGCAGGGCCATTTGCAGCCCGATGATCAGCCGCTGCTTGCGGCGCTCCAAATCGGTGGGTTTGCGAACATCGTAGGCAGGATTTTGCAGGGGATTAGCGCCGTGGTCGTACCAGCGGTCGGGGTTGACGATTTGGGAGGCGAGGCGATCCACGTCGTGGCTGTCCATCAGGTTTTGGCAGGCCAGCACGTTTTGCCAGGGATAATCGCGATAGACCGCCTGCAAGCTGTCAACAAAAGCTTGCATGGAGATCTGCTGCTCCCGGTTGATCACGAATTGCTGCAGGGCCCGGGCAAAGCGGTAGTTCATCACCGCGTCGAATGCGCCGTCGAACCAGGGCGCGGCGTTGAACATGCGGTACTGCCGCCAGTCCTCCCACCATACTTCCCCGGTGATGTAGGCCCCCGGGTTGATTTCCTTCACCCAACCGCGGAATTCTTTCCAGAAATTGATGTGCACCTTTTCGGCCACGTCGAGCCGCCAGCCGTCAATGCCGTCCGCGGGGTCCCCGTCGCCGTCGGGGTCCATCCAGCGTTTGACGATGGCGTGCACGTGCTCCCGGGGACCGCTCGCCAGGCCGTTTTCATCCTGCCGGAACTCCGGCAGGGTATGGATGCCGTTCCAGCACTGGTAATCGAGTTCATTCTCCGGGGTGACGGGGTCATCCCACTGTTTGATGACGTACCAATCTTTATAAGGCGATTTTTGCTGATTTTTGAGCACGTCCCGGAAGGCCCAGAAGGTATTCCCGGTATGGTTGAACACCCCGTCGATGATCACCTTGATCCCCCGTTGATGGCATTCCCGGATCAAATCCAGGAACAGGAGGTCGGCGGCAGTCCAATGCCAGGTGGCGGGGTCGGCGGGATGTTCATTTTCCCAGAGATGGCGATCCCCGCCGGGATCGGGGCCGAAATTATTATCAATGTGATGAAACATCGCCGCGTCGTACTTGTGCAGGGAAGGGGATTCGAACAGGGGATTGAAATAAACGGCGGTAATTCCCAAATCCTGCAAATAATCGAGGCGGTCGATCACCCCTTGCAAATCGCCCCCGTAGCGGCGCAGCCCCGCGCAGGCGTCGAAATTGGGCTCCCCGGGCTTTGCCCCCTCCGATACCCGGCTCCAGTCGATGCCCTTCTCCCAGGGCTGTAATTCATACCAATCCGAAGTCCAGGGGTGGATTTGCCAATCTTCCGGAATAAAAAACGGCCAGCCCCCGGACAAATCCGGCGGAGCGGGATCGTTGCCGCGGTCGCCGTTCCAAAAGCGTTCCGGAAAGATTTGATACCAGACCGCCTCCGCCGCCCAGGAGGGAACCCGGTTATGGGGAGGTTCCTCGGCAAAGATTGCCGCAAACGCCAGCATAGTTATTGTGATTGCAACGGGGGGTATTTTCATAGAAATCGCAATAGGGTGTTTTTAGTGTTTTAGTGTTTGAGGGTTTGGGTGTTTGAGTGGTTTGGGTGGTTTGGTGTTTTAGTGTTGCGAGAAAACGCTGCCCTGATTTAGCGCGTGACTTTATAATCGCTCCCACCCCCTCCCCTACCCTTTTCCCTTTTTCCTTTTTATTCCCGCAATCGCGGGGTCAATCTTTGCATTTTGTATTTTTCATTTTGCACTTTGCACTTTTCTTGCGCTGGCAATCTACTTTGAGGCGGGATTTTAAGCAAGCATTTAATCACTCCCTCGGGCAAAACCGGTTTTGTGCCCGGAAGAGATGTTGCCGTGGCCGGTTGGCCGGGTGGGGGCGGGGAAAGGGGTTCAAAAAAAGAACCGGTTGAATTCCCGAGTAAAGAGTGATAAATTTTGCTGATTTTAAGGATTCTCAAGTTCAGATTAATTGGAAACAAATAAAATTATTTTGCCATGAAGAAAAGAAAAAATGCTTTAATAATAGTTGCTTCTCTGGCTTTGGTAATTCTCATTGTTTATTGGTGGTTGTTTACACTGGATAACGCCACAAATTTGTTTTCCGCGCTTAAGACTTATAATGACGAAATCACCAGTTCTTATTACATTCTATCCATCATTTTTACTTTCCTCCTACCAGGAATATATTTTATGGTTAAGCATCTTTATACCACAGCAATGGGTAAACATCCTCAATCTATTAAGAATGATATGCCTATTAAAAAACGGGATGCTTTTCGTGATGCACTAAACCGGATTCTAACAGATATTGATCAGGATACTAGTTGGAGCTCAGAAAAATTTACACCATTAGACGCAAAGGTCTCTGTAAGGACTAAATTACGAACTCACAAAAAATTAACAGATCTACTGAATGCTTTAAAAACGAACCAAAAGGCAAGATCGTTCTTGGTCTTAGGCGAACCAGGTTCAGGAAAAAGTGTTGCCCTGCGTGAATTGTGCCGAGATTTGCTAAAAGAAGTACCTAACACCAATAAGATTCCCATTTATGTTAATTTGAAGGAATGGCATATAAGGATCGACCAGAATAGTAACACTAATTCTATTACAAAGGATTTGACTGCATTCATCAAAAGGTATTTATGGTCAAGAGGAACTACTCATCTTCAACAAATCATAGATGACTATTTCGACACACTTGTCGAAAATGGTCGAATATTTTTTATATTAGATTCTTTCGATGAGATTCCAGTTGTGATGGATGCCGAGGAATCTTCAAAAATCATCGATGAAATATCATATGCAATTGACATGTTTATTTCTGGTGGCGCCCACTATTCAAGAGGGGTATTATCGTCTCGTTATTTTCGCCAGCCATCATCACGGTTCAACGCAGAGATTATACTTGAGATTCAACCATTTACAGATGAAAAAATACGACAAAACATCCGCTTAAACTCTAATCCGGAACAAGCCGAGGAAATCATACACAGAATTTTCAAGGATAATCCATATCGGGTATCAGAGCTTAAGAACCCGTTCAATCATGAGATGTTGTTGCAATACTTAAAAGAGAACGACAATTTTCCAGAAAATCGTTCACAAATCTATGAATCTTTTATTAACAAGCGTATCCAAAAAGTGTCCGAACAATTAGACCGGTTTAATCTGTCTAAAGAGGAACTACTCAACGCATCGATTGAAATCGCTTATTTCATGTATCAAACATCTGATTCCGGATTAGAAATTAAGGTCGATGACCTAAGAGAGTATGCTGGTATTAAAAAAAATGATGCAGTTCTTAGAGCACTTAAACATGCGGTTATTGGACGGCTTAGTGATGAAATGGAACCAAGATTTAGTTTTGTCCATCGTCGTTTTGCCGAATACTTCCTTAGTCAAAAAATTCTGAAAGATAATATTGGAACACATAATTTGGAGTCTATTAAATCTGATACTCGCTGGTGGGATGCTTTGGTCTTATACTGTGAAACAGCACCCGACAATAAAGCATTGGAGATAGCGAATTTCTGCTGGCAAGAACTATCGAAGATAGCGAACTCGAAATTAGCACCCTGGCAAAAAATTGTAGAACTGGATAAAGAGTACAGTGAATTGGCACTCAAAACTAAGTCGTTAAAGGATTTTCATTTCGATCCATTATTTTTTGGCTTTCATCGGGTTTGGAAAAAACTCTCTAATTTTCTCTTTAATTTACAGATTTCTGGTTTTTTGAATCGGTATATGCCGGTTCTAGATAGAATGGTGGTCTATGATAATTATATTAAGGTAACAATTGAAGACTGTAGTGAAAAAATAGCTAAGAATATAAATGATTATAAATCTACTTTGGCGCGGTTAGACATGTCAAAACTTAAAAACAAAGATAAAATTGAAATCGTAAACTTACTGAGATTTCTGTATAATGCTTTTAATTCACGTATAGAGCTTTTAACACGCTATCATGCTAAATTAGCTGACTTTCTCGAATTCCTTTATATCCAACCACTTGACCCTATGTTAAAAAAAATAGCGGTTGAGGCTGTTTGTATTGCTCCAAGACCTCGAATTAATAATCTTCTTTTCCGGATTCTTAATAGCAAAAGTGTGCTTATTATCGAGACTGCATTTAAGGCGGTTCGCCATCTCTCATTTATAGATAGGGAAAATATAGAACGTTTTTCAAGCCATTTTATGAAATTTCGCAGACGAGAGCTTTTCAGGCATCGGAAAAACTTATTTTTCTCATTACGAATCTCTGGCAAGTTTGAAGAATTACGAAGGAACCTTCGCAATAAACTCTATGATATGTACGGTTTTTTGTTCGGTTGGGTATTGTTTCTACTGATCTGCTTGTTTTATTATGAAATAGTCATTATATATCTCTCCACTCTATCAATCATTGTGCTCTTCGTTTCCATGTTTGGTGCCTTGGTATCTTTTCGTCAAATAGCTGAGGGGAAATCAGATATCTATAAAGTATGGGAGTTTGCTTTTCGTATTATTATTTCTTTATGGACAATTATAATGTTTTCTTATTATATAAATTTATGGCTTCAAGTTGATCTTTTTCCAAGCACAAACTTCATCTCATTTCAGCTATTATTACTTTGCGCATCTATACTGTTTTTACCCAAACGATGGTTGCTGAATTTATCTGATAATTTTCTCCACAGGCTCAAAGGAAACCACAATCAATCTGTAACAGAATCTCATAACCGTCAGAAACCATCTTTAAGTGAGGACTCAAACAAAAAGAAAGCAGAAAGAAAAATCAATAGTATGCGTGATGCTATTCAATATCTTATTTTTTTATTTATGCCATTAACTTTATTTACGTTAATGGTTCTTTCGGGATACGCAATCACCTCTATTCTTGGTTTTGAAGGGGCGACCACTAATGACGGTTCCGCAACAACTTTTAAACTGTTCGGTGTATCGATTGATATAATTATTATGTTCTTCATGTTGATCGCTATCAGTATAGTTATTTTTGCACCTCTGATTCATTTGTCTTTAAAGAAACTATTCTACGCAAAACATTCTTATTATGCACGCAGATATGTCAGGTCATCCAAGTTTAACAACCGGATGTCACGACAAGAAATTGCATCAGGGATTGCCAGTGCTCATGCTCTGGGCTTTGAGTTTGAGTATATTCGTGAATTAAAGAATCGCAGAATTGTAGCTTATGGAGAATGGCCAGACAGTAGCTTCCCAACATTAGGCGCTACTCAATCAGAGGATCTTTTGATACAGCTTGAAGAAGACTGGCTCAAGCTTAATCAATAAGCTATGATTGGAACTTAAAACATGAACCCCGAAAGAAAGATCGATAGCAGGGATATAATTCAGCAAGGCATTTCGGAAATTGCCAAGACCAAATTATCTGCTTTGGAGTGGATAATAATTATTATTGGCTACGTTCCCATTAGTTTATTGATGCTCGTAAGTTTGTCAGCTGTTATCTTTGGTGCCTACCTAATTTTTATTCATGATACACCAAAAAGACAAATTAAAGAAAGTCGCTCAATTGAAACTCATATTAACAACCTCAAATTAGGCATGAGTTTCAAAGATGTGCTGGAAAAGCACCCACGAGAGTTCAAAATTGACTTTGTTGACTCTTTGCTGGCTTGGAAAATCGTCAAAGCCCACGGTTTTGGGTACGCGTTTGGGAAAATGGATACTTTAGACAATCTTGAACTGGAATTTCTCAGTGATTCACTGGTCAGAATTGTGGTTATGAGCAAGACTGTCAAAGATACCGCGGCCACCAAAGACCATATCATGACACTAGTAGAAAAGAAGCCTGTTTACTCGCACGAATCTCAGTCCTGGTTTACTATCCTTTGGTCTGATGATCTCAGTATATTTGACGTAGATTTTTGGAAATTTCCTAATCAAATATCCCAATTGCAAATCAGTTTAATAAATCGAGATGTTTGGTCAAAAATAATTTTACTTAGAGAATCTGCTGAAAAGCTTTCTCAAGCGGAAAGAAAGCATTTTCTGGAATTCAGTGACTTGATCCAAAATACTTTCCTGAATGATTCAATAATAGTCGAACTTTATGGAGGTTCGCTTGCCAGTAAAGCTTCGCTTATTCCATTAAAGAGTGACAAATATCTGAAGGAGTCCGTGTTTTATCAGGAGATTTCAAAGAATATGAACACCAATTACAAAATCGATAGTTTACTTTTTTATTATATAAACGATCAATTATGGAAATTCCGCATTTCCTTTCGTTCAGACACGAATTGGGTATCTTTGTTTGCCCTAAAAAACAGTTTACCCGGCACGAATGTTACTACTGAACATCGAAAATCCAATCGGAACTCGTTAAAATCATTTTTTGAAGATATTTTTGATTCATCTTCTAAATTTGAAACAGAAAATGTTCTAAAGGAAAACCATACACTACGAATAGATTCTCTCGAAATCATATATTCTTTGAAATTCTTCGAAGGGGATAGTTGGCCCAGAATCTCATATCCCGATTATTTGGAGTATCGAGATTTTAGGATAAATCAAAGGTTACAAACACTTGAATCGCTCCGACCGCTTTTCGCAAGCGACTGAGGCCAAATTTGTGCTGATGCCGGTATTCCTATTTTTGAGAATATCAATATGAGCTATTTTCTTCAATTTGAATTATTGACCTATCAGCCTATGATCATTTTTTGACATTATGGTCGTTGACTTATTGCGTAATTTAGTTCACCCCCTCCGCTTCATCTTCCCATCCCTTCCCGGCTCCCTCCTAAATCTTGCCTATCTCCCCCTCGCCTCTTGCCGATAATCTTCTCAAATGAGCATGCTTATATTCAAAAATGAGCGTGCTCGTTTCATAAATGGAGCAAGCTTGTTTCAAAAAACGAGCACACTCGTTTTTTCCGGGGCAGCGTATGATCGTCCGGCAACTTGCTCGATAAGATGAGATCCTGCCGGTTCAATGCGCAAAACCATCGGGGAAATCATCTCCCATTCGATTGATTCTGTAACTTTTGTCACTGTCCTGTATGTGAAACGAGGTTTAACTTGAACCAAACCATTGGTGGAGAACCCATCATGAAAAATTAATTTCATCATTATAAAAGGGGAGCGCCTTATGAAGAGAAGCTTATTGTTCTTATTTCTGGCTTTATCTCTGAATATATGGGGGAAAGAGGATTTCTGGCAGCAGGCCGGGGAGCTTTGGGGAGGCAGAATCGACAAGATTGCCATACACGCCGGAAATATATACGCCATTCGCTCTTCCAATGTCTATCTCTCCACCGACGGGGGAGATAACTGGACAGGCATCGCCGGGAGCGGGGTTCTCAATATTAATTGCCTGGCGATTAACCCTTCCGGCCATCTGTATCTTGGGGTCAGCCATCTGGGAGTTTGGTGGACCTCCAATAACGGAATCACCTGGTCGAACAATCAAATTACCCATAACCCCCACACCGGCCTGGGCGCAACGATTACTTCCATCGGCATCGACTCCCAGGGACATATTTATACCCACAGTTTCCGCTCCTTCGACGGGGGCGTTAGCTGGCAGGAAATAACCCCGCCTTCGTTTATCAGGGCCTTTGCCTTCGGAACCCCCAACAAAATTTTCGGAGGGACTTATGAGGGGGTGTACCTCTCCATAGATAACGGCGCTTCCTGGAGCGCCCGCAACGCCGGCGTTGAAAATCTCACGATCAACGCCCTGCTGCTTGACGCCGACGGCCATTTCTATGCCGGTTCCGCCGCAGACGGCATTTTCTATTCTTCCGATGAGGGCGCAAGCTGGACTCCCCGCAACTCCGGGTTAGGCTCCCTCGACGTCACCAGCCTTGCGAGAGGGCCTGCCGGAGAGGTGTATGCCGGAACCGGGAACCAGGGAGTTTACCGCTCCACCGACCAGGGCCTTACCTGGACGCCGGTTAACGGAGACCTACCCGATTTGCAGGTGCGAACGATTGCGGTTGATGTGAATTCCGAATTATATATCGGAACGGATGGCGGGGGGATTTTCAAGTCAACCGACGCCGGCAATACCTGGAGCGCGAAAAACCGGAATATCAATGTTGAGAATTTGAATGCCGCCCTGGAAACCGGGAGCAATGGTTTCCTCCTGGCAACGGGCGGAAGCGGAATTTTCCACTCCCCGGACGGGCATGGGGAATGGTCGATTAAAAACACCGGGCTGGCCAATCGCTATGTGACCGGCCTGGCAGCCGGTAACGCCGGTGATATTTTTGCCGGCACTTTCTCCGGGGTATTCCGCTCTACCGACGCCGGGGAAAGCTGGTTTCCGGCAAACAGCGGCATTGAAAATGAACGGATTATTCAGATCGAAACCGTTCCCTCCGGCCGTTTGTATGTACGGGCAGATGCCCAATCCCTGGGAACGCTATTCTATTCCGATGATAACGGGAATAATTGGAACCAGATTTCCGTGGGAAATAATGACCTTATCATTCAATCTATGGCGGTCAGTTCCCAGGGGCATCTCTTTCTCTCCGCCTTCGATTTCTTTCTGAACGGTCTCGTTCTGATCTCCAACGATGGCGGTGCTACCTGGTCCGATACCACCTTAACAGCGTTCAGCACCGGCAGTTTTTTAGCAATCGACAACAGCGACCGTTTATATGCCGTATTTGGCGGCAAAGACTTCTTCTTCTCCGATAACGCCGGAGCGACCTGGAACACCATAAACGCCAGCGGGTTGCCGGCCAATAGCGCGGTCAGCCGCCTGGCTTTTGACTCCGGTAATGCTGTTTATGCGGCCACCCAATCGGAAGGCATTTTTTATTCCGCGGACGGCGGCAGCAACTGGACGGCTAAAAACGAGGGGCTGCCCACCAGCAACGGCTTTTACCCGCTCTTCAATTTTCTTTATGTAGATCCGGATAACATTGTTTTCGCCGGCACCTATGACGATGGTTTGTTTATCGGCGGCGATATGCCCACTTCCGTCAATGTTCCCGGCCATACCCCGGCGCGATTTTCTTTACTGCAAAATTACCCCAACCCCTTCAATCCTGCCACAACCATTCGCTACGATCTCCCTCACGCATCACACATCACGTTATCAATTTACAATATCCTCGGCCAGCAAGTGGTTACATTGGTGGATGAATTTCAGCCCGCCGGCTCTCAATCTGTGGTGTGGGATGGAAAAGATCGTTCCGGGAAACCGGTTGTAAGCGGGATTTATATCTACCGTCTAACCGCCGGGGATTTCCAACAGGCGAATCGTATGTTCCTGACAAAATAACCTGAAGGAGGAAAATCATGAACCACCATAGAATAATCTTAATAGCTGCGGCGCTCATATTCTGGATGGTTTCCCGGGCGCTTCCCCAGGTTTCTTTCGAGCAGCGCACCATTGTCGGGGGAGAATTAGCCGCGGACGGAGCCAGTTCGGTTTATGCCATCGACCTGGACGGCGATGGCGACCGGGATATTCTTTCCGCTTCCGAAACGGATGACAAGATTGCCTGGTATGAAAATAACGGCAGCCCGATTTTTACCCAACATATTATAACCACCAACGCGGATGGGGCCAGCGCGGTTTATGCCATCGACCTGGACAGCGATGGCGATACCGACGTGCTCTCGGCATCTTTTTGGGATGATAAAATCGCCTGGTACGAAAACGACGGCAGCGAGAATTTTACCACCCATATCATCACCACCGCCGCCAATATGGCCAGTTCGGTTTATGCCATTGATCTGGACGGCGATATGGATATTGATGTGCTCTCCGCTTCCGGGCCCCAGGACCGGCTTGTCTGGTATGAGAATGACGGCAGCGAGAATTTTACTGCCCATACAATTACTACCACGGTGGTCTTAGCGGCCTCCGTTTATGCTCTCGATCTGGATGGAGACACTGATATAGACGTGCTCAGCGCCTCCTGGACCGATGACAATATCTCCTGGTACGAAAACGACGGCAGCCAGAATTTTACCCAGCATACCATCTCCGCCAACGCCGATGGAGCCCGCTCGGTCTATGCCATCGATATCGACGGTGATACGGATGTCGATGTGCTTTCCGCCTCGGAAACGGATGATAGAATCGCCTGGTACGAGAATGACGGCAGCCAGAATTTCAGCGAACATGCCATCAGCAGCAATGTCGGTGGGGCCCGGTCGGTTTATGCCATTGATATGGATATGGACGATGATATTGATGTTCTCTCCGCATCTACCGGTGATGGCAGAATCGCCTGGTACGAAAACGACGGCAGCCAGAATTTTACGGCACATACCGCCACGAATAACGCCAACGGTGCCCGCGCGGTCTTTGCCGCCGATGTGGACGGCGATAATGATATGGACATGCTGTCCGCTTCTTTTAACGATGACAAAATCGCCTGGTATGAGAACGACGGCAGCCAGAATTTCAGCGAACATATCGCCGCTGCCAGCGCCGAAACAGCCCGTTCCGTCTTTGCAGTCGATATGGATAACGATGGCGACACGGATGCGCTTTCTGCTTCCACGGGAGAGTTTCCTGTATTTGCCGGGAAAATTATGTGGTATGAAAATGACGGCAGCGATAATTTTATCCCCCATACCATCATCGATAGCGAAGACCAGCCCCATTCAGTCCATGCTATTGACGTGGACGGGGATAATGATATGGATCTGTTTGCCGCTTTCGGCGATTTCGATAATGACAGAGTTTCCTGGTTCGAGAACGACGGCAGCCAGAATTTTACCGAGCAGATTATCACCACCAGCGCCGAGGGCGCCTGGTTTGTTTATGCCATCGACCTGGACGGCGATGATGATGTGGATGCGCTCTCCGCTTCTGCCAGCGATGATAAAATTGCCTGGTTTGAGAATGACGGCAGCGAGAATTTTAGTGAACATATCATTACCACCAGCGCCGATTTAGCCACCGCTGTTTTTGCTATCGATGTGGACGGCGACGGTGATGTGGATGTGCTTTCCGCTTCCCAGGAGGATAATAAAATTGCCTGGTACGAGAACGATGGCAGCCAAAATTTCAGCGAGCATATTATCACCGCCAACGCGCTTTGGGCGAAATCGGTTTATGCCACCGATGTGGATAGGGATGGCGATATCGATGTACTCTCCGCTTCCCGGCTGGATGACAAAATCGCCTGGTATGAAAATGACGGCAGCGAGAACTTCACCCCACATACCATTTCCACCGCTGCCGAAGGCGCTAACACCGTCTATGCCATCGATATGGATGGGGATGATGATATTGATGCGCTCTCCGCTTCCTATGACGATGATAAAATTGCCTGGTACGAAAATGACGGCAACCAGAATTTTACGGAACGGATTATAGCCTCCAGCAATCTTTTTGGCGCCAGCTCCGTTTTTGCCATCGACGTGGATGGGGATGGGGATATTGATGTGCTTTCCACTTCCGCAGAAGAGGATAAAGTTGCCTGGTACAAGAATTTAATGATTTTGGTTGACATCTCGAATCCGGTGGATATTCCCACAACGTTTTCTCTTCACCAGAATTATCCTAATCCCTTCAATCCGGCAACCACCATTCGCTACGATCTCCCTCAGGCATCACGCGTCACGTTATCAATCTTCAACATTCTCGGCCAGCAAGTGGTTACATTGGTGGATGAGTTTCAACCCGCCGGGTATAAATCGGTAGTGTGGGATGGGAAGGATGAAGCAGGAAAACCGCTTGGCAGCGGGATCTATATCTACAAAATCACCGCCAGGGATTACCGGGAAGCGCGCCGGATGCTGCTGGCCAAATAGCGCCGGTTATCTTTTGCGAACTTGTAAAAAAAGCGGCGGCGGCAAACAGAAACCTGTCGCCGCCGCTGCAATGCTGCAAACCGTCACCCGGGTGAGCGCCCCGCTCTTTACAAACCGGCGGGCTTGCTCTTGATCTTGCACTTGATCTTGATCTTCAGCTTCACGGTAAAACCTCCTTTCCAAAACCCCATTTCCGTTTAAAAACCGTTTCACTGCTATAGAGCGCGCCAGGCGGCTGAAAATCTCAAACCGGCAAACGGTGGAGAGCAGGCAGTTGGCAATAGGCAGTAAGCAGGAGGCAGGAGTGCCGCGAAGCGGCTCCTTTGGAGCAAAACTTCAGTTTTGCAGGGCAGGGGGTGAGGCAAAGTTGCCTACTGCCTACTTTCCACTGCCTGCTTTAATACTGGTACGCCACCTCCACGTACAAGGAATCCCCCAGCACGGTTTCGCTGATCACCTGGGAAGATGCGTCCAGGGCTTTGGAAAGCTCCCCGAAATCGGGCTGGTAGTTCTGCTCCAGCCAGGCGCTGATGTAGCCGGCCCAGCGGGCTGCGTCAGCAAAGGCGGCCTGGCGCACAAACTGGGGCGAGATGGGCTGCCCGGTCTCGGGATGGCTTCTTCGCCCCACCCCCACGGTTACGATGGCGCGGTTCTGCGGGAAATACGCTCTATCGCACAATTGTTTGCGCAGGGCCGCATCTTCCGGTGAAGCCATAATCGCTTGCTGGGTTTCAAAAATCGTCTTCCAATACTCCGCGGCGAGCTCCGGAACCGAAAAAGTGGCCTCAACCCGGTTGCCGCCGCTTTCAGGAGTGGAAACACTGCCTTCCGGCGTGGTTTCGACCTCCTCTTTTTTGCTGCAACCCGGCAGCAGGAGCAACAGCGACACTATCAGCACGATTCCAATGGCAAAAAAGTGTTTCATAACCCGTTTTCTCCGTTGTTTTGCTGGCGGGGTAAATTACGGCGGAAAGCGCCGCCCCGCAACAAATTTGCAAGGTGCGACGCGCTGCTAAAGTGCGTCGCACCTTGCAAATTAATTTCGAGATGGTTATTTTGGCCGGGTGTGTCATCCCAAATGGGCGGGGCTGGCGCGGAGTTGTTTGATCATTAATTCATATCTCTTATAGATGCAAGTCTCGCGAGAGAATCAAAAAGCAGCGGTTCTAATGCAACGAAAACGAGGAATTCACCCGTGGCCGATGAAGTGAAAAAACAGTGGCAAACCATGGAAGAAAAGGTAGCGCACCTGCGCCAATTGCAGGCGGAGGCGTTACAGGGCGGGGGCGAGGAGCGCATTGCCAAAATGCACGAACAGGGCAAATTGATCGCCCGGGAGCGTTTGCGGGTGCTCTTAGATGAGGGCAGCTTCGAGGAGATCGACATGTTAGTGCGCCACCAGACCCACGATTTCGGGCTGTTCCGGCAGCGTTACCCCGGCGACAGCGTGGTGATCGGCCTGGGCAAGATCGAGGGGCGCACCGTGTGCGTATTCAGCCAGGATTTCACGGTGTTTGGGGGCAGCTTAGGCGCGGCGCACGCGGCCAAGGTGTGCAAAATCATGGACATGGCCATGAAGATCGGCGCCCCGGTAATAGGGTTGAACGATTCCGGGGGGGCGCGCATCCAGGAAGGGGTGGTCAGCCTGGGGGCGTATGCGGATATTTTCCTGCGCAATACCCTGGCCAGCGGGGTGGTTCCGCAGATTTCCGCCATCATGGGACCTTGCGCCGGGGGGGCGGTCTATTCTCCCGCCATCACCGATTTCATCTTCATGGTGCGCGACAAGAGCTACATGTTCGTTACCGGGCCGAACGTAGTCAAGACTGTTACCCACGAGGAAGTCACTTTTGAAGAATTGGGCGGGGCGATGACCCACGCCAGCAAGAGCGGGGTGAGCCATTTTGTAGCCGAAAATGACGTGGACTGCCTGCGGAAAATCCGCAAGCTGATGAGCTACCTGCCCCTGAATAACGCCGAAGAACCTCCCTGCCGCGCTCCCAAAGACAAACCGGATCGCCAGGAAGCGGCGTTGCTGAACATCATCCCCGCGAATCCCGGCAAGCCCTATGAGGTAACGGAAGTGATCAAGTTAGTGGTGGATGAGGGTGATTTCTTCGAGGTTCACCAGGAATACGCCCGGAATATCGTGGTGGGGTTTGCGCGGCTGAACGGTTACACGGTAGGAATCGTCGCCAACCAGCCCTCGATGCTGGCCGGGGTTCTGGATATTGATTCTTCCCTGAAAGGGGCGCGTTTCGTGCGCTTCTGCGACGCCTTCAACGTTCCCATCATCACCTTTGTCGATGTGCCCGGCTTTCTGCCCGGCACCGCCCAGGAGTGGGGCGGGATCATCAAGCACGGGGCGAAGCTGCTCTATGCGTATTGCGAGGCCACGGTGCCGAAAATCGCCCTCATTCTACGCAAAGCCTACGGTGGGGCGTACGACGTGATGAGCTCCAAACACATTCGCGGGGATTTCAACTTCGCCTGGCCCTCCGCGGAAATCGCGGTGATGGGGCCGAAAGGGGCGGCGGAGATCATTTTCAAGAAAGAAATTTCCAAAGCCGACGACCCGGAGGCGGCGCTGGCGGAAAAAGAGGCCGAATACCGGGATAAATTCGCCAATCCCTACCTGGCGGCGGAGCACGGCTACATCGACGAAGTGATCGAGCCGCAAATGACCCGCCCGAAACTCTGCCGCGCCCTGGAGCTCTTGCGCAACAAGGTTGATAAGAACCCGCCTAAAAAGCATGGCAACATTCCGCTGTAAAGACAACCGGTAAGGATAACCCGGGAGAATTCAGCGAAGTTGAATTTTTCGGTACGTCGGAATTGCTGGGGAGGGATTGACAACCGGACCTTCATAACTTCTCCTTTTGCATTTAGGGTAGGAGTATTGCATAGATTTGCTAAAGCGAACCATGAGGGGTCGATAGAATGCGGGCGTATTGCGAAAGCGTTCCAGAAAGTGAAAGGATACCTCAAGGCAGGGAATTTGTTAAGGGGAAAGTTTCCGGGCGCTTCCACAAATTGGTTGCGATTGCCATAGCTTACCGGTAAATTTCTACAAAATGAAGGATAAGCGTTATGGCTGTCACCGAGAAAAAAGCACCGAAGAAACGCGCTCCTGCCAAATCTTCCGGAAAGAAGGGTAAGTCCCGGCAAGACACCCATCCTGCCGGGGAATACCTGTATTTTGTAGAAGGAACGCTGGAAGATTTCTACAACCTGGATGAACAAAAAGCAGACTTTTTAGAGGAGGGAATCCTGGTCATGCATTCGCCGGCAAGTTTTAATCACGAAGATATCTTTGGAGAGATATATGCTCCCATGCGTTTGTTTGCAAAAGAGAACGATTTGGGAAAAGTTTTGGGTTCACAGTTCATCATTGTCTTGGGGGAGCGGCGTTTTGCGCCGGATATTGTTTTTATCAGCAAAGAGAACCCCGGGGAATTCAGCGAGGTCGAATTCTCCGGCGCGCCGGATTTGCTGGTGGAGATCGTCTCCAAAACCACCCGCTCGTACGATTTGAAGATCAAGCGGGAAATTTACCGGGAATACCAGATCAAAGAGATTTACTTCATCGACTACCTGAACAAGAAACTGATTGTGGACGCGCTGCAAGGCGGGAAATACGTTTCCCACACCCTCAGCGAAGGGGAATTTGCCAGCGTGGTGTTGAAAGGGTTTGCGGTGAAATGCTACGGGTAAATTCCTCTCGCTGCCCAGTTTCGTTCTTCAGGGTTGTCTCCCCTCAAAGCAATCACCCCTCTTAACTGATGTTACGCACTTGTTACTCGTTCCCGGCGTGGGAACGTTACGCTTGACACTCTATGTCCTGGTTTGAGGCGGCGTCACTATTCGGCGCTGAGCATCGAATAGCGGCGTTCACCCCGACGGGTCGGGGTAAACGAGGTGTAAATGCGTAAAATCAGCTCTCAAATCACATCCGATGCAAAGCTTTTCAGCCACTGGGTGGTCACGGAGCGGGGGCGGATGATGGGGCTGTAAACCGCGCGGTTGATGATCAACTGGGCGCAGATGCCTAAGATTTGGGAAGTGGAAAACATCGCGGTGTAGTAATTCAGCTCTTTGATACCGAAAGCGTAGAGCAGCGCCCCGGAAATTCCATCGATGTTGGGATAGGGATTGTGCGCTTTACCCTGCTTGCGCAGCAGCGGCGGCACCACTTCTCCCAATGTTTCCACGGTGCGAAACACCGGGTCGGCGGGGCAGATCTTTTTGCCAAATTCAAACAGCGCAAGATAGCGGGGGTCTTTATAGCGCAGCACCGCGTGGCCGAAGCCGGGAATCACCCGCCCGGCTTGCAAACATTGCCAGATATACTCCCGCAGCGTATCCGCTTCCGGTGCCCCATTGAATTTCCACAGAATTTCCAGCGCAAATTTCACGCTCTCCTGGTTCGCCAGCCCGTGCAGCGGCCCGGAAAGGCTGTTCATGGCCGCGGAGATGCTGAAATAGAGATCCGAAAGGCTGGAATTGACGATCCGGCTGGTGAGCACGCTGGCGTTGGCCCCTTCGTGGTCGCTGTGCACCACTACAAAACGGCGGATAAACTCTCCGAAATAGCCCTGCGGGTCGGCAACCCCTAACATGTGGGCGAAATTTTCCATGAAGCCGTTTCCGGCTTTGGGCGGGTGCATATCTTTTTTGAGAATCCTGCCCCGGTAAATGCCCGCGGAAATAACCGGCAGCCGGGCAATGATATTCAGCGCATCTTCTAACGTGGCTTCCCAGTGCTCCTCCCGGGGCATTCCTTCGTTGTAGCGCTTCAGGAAGACCGACTCCCGCTGCATCGCCACCATGGCCATGCTCATCAGCGACATGGGGTCGGTATCCTCCGGCATGGATTCGATCATGTGCCAGACGTATTCCGGCACCCCGGCGCGTTTTTCCAGGTCCTGGCGCAGCGCTTCCAGGGCCGCGGGATCGGGCAAATCCCCGGTGCAGAGCAGGAAAAATATCTCTTCCGCGGAGCGGTCGATCAATTCCAGCACCGGAATGCCGCGAATGAGCAGCCCTTGCTGCGGATCTACGAAGGAAGTGTCGCACACCACCGCCTCCACCCCGCGCAGCCCTTTGAAAAGCTGCCCCAGGGTAATCGAAGAGACGAGCGTATCGGCGTGGGCGGCGAGCAATTTGCGAATATCCGCCCGCCATTGAGGGATTTTATTTTTTAGAGTTTGCTTTAAATCCGCCATAGTAACCTGACCTTTAGTAAATTTCCGCTTTCACGATTTTTGCCTGGCGTTTTAACGCCAAGTAATTCCAATTACCAGTTGGGGATGACATTGAAGAAAGTTTGCCACCAGGACACCAAGACAGGAAGTTTCACAAAGGTTTTAGCGTTTATATCCTTAAATTTCTTCTATTTCTTTGTGCTTCCTTAACATCTTGGTGTCTTCGTGGCCATAATTTTTCAACTGGTAATTCGCATGAGTAATGAAAAGTCGCCTTAGCTTGATGCGTATGGGTTAAAACCCCTTCGGTTTGAGTAGATTTCGCATTCCCCGACATTTATGTCGGGGCTATTCAAATCAGTTGCCCCGACATAAATGTCGGGGATAAAGGCGATCATTTCAAAATCGGGGGAATTATAATACCCTGCCCACTGTTCAAATGCAATGGATTTCTTGCTTCGGGAGCGCAATTGCCGGCTGCCGACCCAACTATTTTTTCGCTGCTCGTTTTTTTTCTTGGAAAACGGGCAAATTCCCGATACTTTGATAACTGACGAATCACAGGCAGGGCGGCCCGCGCCGCCGGAGAAATCACAAAACCAGGGTATTCACGATTGCCGCAAGACCAATTTCGGGGAACTTTCAACCGGATCGCTGAATTAATAAATTCGCGTATTATGGAGTTTGAAATTGAAAGTATCTTAACGTATATTTACCGGCGTATCTAATGAATGCGGTCTTTATCATACGTTTCGATTCAAGAGTACTCTGGCCTCTTATTGAATTCACTTCTTCGGGATCGCGGTTTTATGGGCATGGCACCGAACACGGTTCAAACGCTTGTTGAGATCCTTTCACCGTCTCCTTCCCTTTTCTCCCCGTTTGGTCAACATTATTCATGGAAGAATGGAACATTTTCAGGAACAGGAACCCCAATAGTAACCAGCAACACTTAAATAAGGAGACATTTTCCATGGCAGCAACTGAGCAAATCCTGGATAGCATCCAAAAAAAGTATTTCGATAAAGAGTTCCGGGCGCTTACCTGGAGCGGTACTTTTGAGGATTACCTGGAACTGGTCAAAAAGAATCCCACCATCACCCGCACCAGTTTCCAGCGGTTGTATGATATGATCCTCTACTTCGGCACCGTGGAGTACGAGGATTCCCGGAAGAAGATTACCCATTACAAATTCTTCGACGACCCCATCGACAACGGGAAAGACGCGATTTACGGGCTGGACACCCACTTGATGAAGCTGATGAACACCCTGAAAGCGGCCGCCTACCGCTACGGAACCGAGCGCCGGGTGCTGCTGCTGCACGGGCCGGTGGGGAGCGCCAAGAGCACCATCGTGCGCCTGATGAAGAAGGGCATGGAGTACTATTCCCGCGCCGACGAAGGCGCTTTGTTCTCTTTCGAGTGGCTGAACATCCCCAAAAACTTCGCGGACCTGGAAAATTCTCCCCGGGAGAACATTTCCTGCCCCATGCACGAAGACCCCCTGCACGTGATCCCGGTGCGGATTCGCAATGAAGTTTTGCAGGGACTGTTGGGCAGCAAGGCGGAAGAAATCTTCATCGAAGGGGCGCTGTGCCCCAGTTGCCGGCAGATTTACCGCGACCTGGTGGAAATGCACGAAGGCGAATGGCGCAAGGTGCTGGAGCACGTGCGGGTGCGGCGCATCCTGCTCTCGGAAAAGGATCGCATCGGTATCGGCACCTTCCAGCCCAAGGACGAGAAGAACCAGGACTCCACGGAGCTGACCGGGGACATCAATTACCGCAAAATCGCCGAGTACGGCTCCGATTCCGATCCCCGGGCCTTCAATTTCGACGGGGAGTTCAACATCGCCAACCGCGGCATCGTGGAATTCATCGAAATGCTGAAATTGGACGTGGCGTTTCTCTACGATCTCTTGAGCGCCAGCCAGGAGCACAAAATCAAGCCCAAAAAATTCCCCCAGACCGACATCGACGAGGTGATCATCGGGCACACCAACGAGCCGGAATACCGCAAGCTGCAAAACAACGAGTTCATGGAAGCGCTGCGCGACCGCACCGTGAAGATCGACATTCCCTACATCACCAAATGGGCGGAAGAGATCAAGATCTACAAGAAAGATTACAACAACGAGAAAATCCGCGGAAAATTCATCGCCCCGCACACCATCGAGATGGCGGCGATGTGGGCGGTGCTCACCCGCTTAGATGAGCCGAAGAAGGCCAACCTGACCCTGGTGCAGAAGTTGAAACTGTATGACGGAAGGTCAATTCCCGGCTTTACGGAGGACAACATCCGGGAGCTGCGCAAGGAAGCCCACCGGGAAGGCATGGAGGGCATCTCCCCGCGCTACATCCAGGATAAAATTTCCAACGCCATCGTGAAGTACCCGGAAGAGCCGACCGTCAACCCCTTCATGGTGCTGAACGAACTGGAAGCGGGGCTGGACCACCACAGCCTGATCACCAGCGAAGAGCTGAAAAAACGCTACCGGGAATTGATCCAGGTGGTGAAGAAAGAGTACACCGAGATCGTGAAAAATGAGGTGCAGCGGGCTATCAGCGCGGACGAGGACGCCATCAAGCGCCTCTTCGCCAATTACATCGACAACGTGAAAGCCTACGTGCAGAAGGAAAAGGTGAAAAACAAATACACCGGCGAAGATGAAGAGCCCAACGAAAAACTGATGCGCTCCATCGAGGAAAAAATCGACATTCCGGAGAGCCGCAAGGACGATTTCCGGCGCGAGATCATGAACTACATCGGGGCGCTCTCCCTGGAAAACAAGAAATTCGAATGGACCAGCAACGAGCGCCTGGCCAAAGCCCTGGAACTGAAGCTGTTCGAAGACCAGAAGGACAGCATCAAGCTCTCCTCGCTGGTCTCCTCGGTAATGGACAAGGAGACCCAGGAAAAAATCGACGTGGTGAAGAGCCGCCTGATCAAGCACTTCGGCTACGACGACGCCAGCGCCACGGACGTGCTCAACTACGTGGCCAGCATCTTCGCCCGGGGGGATATTCAGGAATAAGGCGGTGTTTGAGTGTTCAGGTGTTATAATGCGAATTAAGAGTTAAAATTTTGACGCAGATATACGCTGAATTTTATGACAAATTTATGAAAAAAACGATCCAAAATGGGTTTGCTTTCAGCGAGAATCATAAGATTCTGCGTTCTTCAGCGTCAACTCTTAATTGGCATTTATAGTGTTACAGTGCGTAGGCGCTAAAAAATCGAGACCTCAAAACTTAAAACCAAAACACTATAACACCCGAACACTCAAACACTCCGACAACGCATTCAGCCATTGCCAGCACAAGGCGATCCTTTAGCAATGGAGGTGTAGCATGAAATTGTGCAGCGCTCTATATGTGGCCGGGTTTATCTCTCTTTGGGGAGCCACCATGGTTTTTCCCCAGCCCAATATCTGGCAAGCCACCGGGGGACCGGCGGGGCAATCGATAAAGGCCTTGGCAATTAATTCGAATAACCATATTTTTGCCGGCGGGGCCGGCGCTAACGGGCAAATTTTTCGTTCCACCGACAACGGCGATAACTGGGTTCAGGTGACCAATTGGAGCAATACCTATGTATGGTCATTTGCAATTAATCAAAATGGAGAGATATTTGCCGGAACCAACGGCGGGGAAGGAGTATATCGTTCGAGCGACAATGGCGATACCTGGGAGCCGGCCAATAACGGCCTGACCAACCAGGCCGTAAATGATTTAGCCATTAACGGCCAGGGAGATATTTTTGCCGCTACCGATTATGGCGTTTTCCGTTCCACGGACAACGGCGAAAACTGGGAAGATATCAGCAATAACTTGCCGCCGGTTTCCGTATATACCATCGCGGTAACATTGAACGGTTCCGTTTTGGCGGGAACTTTTGGAGCTGGGATTTTTAAATCCACCAATAATGGGCTCACCTGGGAAGAAAAAAACAACGGTCTTCCCTATGGGCATATCAACTCATTTGCCGTTCATCAAAATGGCGATATTTTTGTGGGGCCCGAGACCGGATCGGAAATTTCTCGCTCCACGGATGAGGGTGAGAGTTGGGTATTCTCAAACAATGGCTTACCTGCCAACGAAGCGGATTATGTCCTGGCCATCAATTCCCGTGGAGATATTTTTGCCGGGCAAAACTGGTTGGGGGTTTATCGTTCGTCCGATGGCGGGAATAGCTGGAGTGCATTCAACAGTGGATTAACAAGCCTTGAGGTAAGATCATTAGCCGTTGATCACGGCGGTTACGTTTTTGCCGGGGCAGGATCAGAAGGGGTTTTTCGCACGGTTGAGCCAACCACCTCATTGCAGGTTGTCGCGAATGAAATTCCAGGATATTTTTACCTGGAACAGAACTATCCGAATCCCTTTAATCCCCGGACAACGATACGATTCAATCTAAAAGAAAAAACTTTTGTTTCAATAAAAGTTTATGATATCGGTGGAAAAGAAATAATAACCTTAATAAACGCCGTTAAAGAAACCGGAACCCATGAAATTGTTTTCGATGCACAGAATTTGTCCGGCGGAGTTTATTTTTACAGAATGCAAGCCGGAGATTACAGCGCGGCCAGAAAGCTTATGTTGATAAGATAATATCGTAAAGGATAAACGGAGTGCTCTATCACAAGCGCTCGGGTGTTATATGTTTTGGTTTTGGGTTCATAACTTTTTAACGCCTGAATACGCTGAAACTTGAACACTATAACACCTGAACACATTAACACTTTAGTCTTTAAAAGACCATGCTGCTACACATCGACAACGACCATAACCGCTTTCGCCAGATCATCAAGGGCAAGATCAAGGAGAATCTGCGCAAATACATCTCCCAGGGAGAGATGGTCGGGCGCAAGGGCAAGGACCTGATCAGCATCCCCCTGCCGCAGATCGACCTGCCCCGGTTCCAGTTCGGGGACAACGGCCAGGGCGGGGCCAGCCAGGGCGACGGCGAGCCGGGCGACCCCCTGGGCGGGGATCCCGGCGACGGCGGGGCCGGCGAGGCCGGAAACCAGCCCGGCCAGCACCTCCGGGAAGTGGAGCTGACCCTGGAAGAGTTAGCGGAAATCCTCGGCGACGAGCTGGAGCTTCCCAACATCCAGCCCAAGGGCAAAAAGGAGATTATCTCCAAAAAGGATCGCTATACCGGCATCAGCCGGGTGGGGCCGGAGTCGCTGCGCCACTTCAAGCGCACTTTCCGGGAGGCGCTGAAGCGGCAGATCATTTCCGGGCAGTTTACTTACGAGCGGCCGCACATCGTGCCGATCCGGGAAGATTTCCGCTACCGCTCCTGGAAAACCACCAAACTCCCGGAGAGCAACGCGGTGATCATTTACATGATGGACGTTTCCGGCTCCATGTGGGACGAACAAAAGCACATCGTGCGCTTAGAAACTTTCTGGATCGACACCTGGCTGCACTACCAGTACAAGGGGGTGGCCACGCGCTATCTCATTCACGACGCCCAGGCCGGGGAAGTGGACCGCGAGACCTTCTTCTCGGTGCGGGAAAACGGCGGCACGGTTATCTCCTCCGCCTACGAATTGTGCGCGAAGATCATGCAAGAGAATTACCCCGCGGAGGAGTGGAACATTTACGCCTTCCACTTTTCCGACGGGGACAACTGGTCGCGGGAGGACAACAAGCTCTGCGCGGAGATCCTGCGGGAAAAAATCCTGCCCAAAGTGAACCTGTTCGGCTACGGGCAGGTGGAGAGCACCTACGGCAGCGGGGAGTTCATCGACTTTCTGGATGAAACCGTTACCGGGTTTGACAACCTGGTGCTCTCCTACATCCCGGACAAGGATTCGATTTACGATTCCATCAAGGA
>CAZFVV010000002.1:0-37324 GCA_964522165.1 uncultured Calditrichaceae bacterium | reverse complement strand
TTCGAGCTGGTGGATTACGATACCATGAGCCAGTTGGCGGCCTACGGGGGCTTCCCGGTGCGCTACCCGCACTGGCGCTTCGGCATGGAATACGACCAGCTCTCCAAAGGCTACCGCTACGGGCTGCAAACCATTTACGAGATGGTGATCAATACCAATCCCTGCTACGCCTATTTGATGCGCTCCAATCCCTTAGTGGACCAGAAGTTAGTAATGGCGCACGTGTACGCCCACTGCGATTTTTTCAAAAACAACTACTATTTTGCCCACACCAACCGGAAAATGATCGACGAGATGGCCAACCACGCCATCCGGGTGCGCCGCCACATCGACGCCCACGGGCTGGATACCGTGGAAAGCTTCATCGACACCTGCCTTTCCATCGAGAACCTGATCGATTACCACTCGCCCTATATCCGGCGGCAGGCGGGAAAGAAAGAGTTGGAACAGGCCGCTCCCCGGAAAGCGGTCAAAAAACTGCGCAGCAAAAAATACATGGAGCGCTACATCAATCCCCCGGAATTCATCGAAGCGCAGATGAAAGAGTTGGAAAAACAGCAGATCGATCACCGCGCCCTGCCGGAAAAGCCGGAGCGCGACGTGCTCCTCTTCCTCATGGAACACGCCCCGCTGCAAAACTGGCAGCATGATATTTTGAGCATCATCCGGGAAGAAGCCTACTATTTTGCGCCCCAGGGGATGACCAAGATCATGAACGAAGGCTGGGCGACGTACTGGCACTCCACCATGATGACCGAAAAACTGCTGCACCCTTCCGAGGTGATCGATTACGCCGAGCACCATTCCGGCACCATCGCCAATCACCCCGGGCGGCTGAATCCTTACCGGATCGGCTTTCTTTTGTTCAAAGACATCGAGGAGCGCTGGAACAAAGGCCGGTTTGGCAAAGCGTATGATGAATGCGAGGACATTCTGGCCAAAAAGCACTGGGATACCCGGGCGGGGCTGGGCCGCCAAAAAATTTTCGAAGTGCGCAAGCTCTACAATGACATTACCTTTATCGACACGTTTTTGACCGAAGAATTTTGCCGGGAACATAAATTGTTCTCTTTTGCATATAACAAGAGCAATAAACAGTACGAAATCGAGTCGCGGGAGTTCAAAATGATCAAGCAGCGGTTGCTGCAGAATTTGACCAACTTAGGCCAGCCGATCATCAGCGTGCTCGACGCCAATTTCCAGAACCGCGGCGAATTGTTGCTGCAACATCAATTTGAAGAAACAGAACTGGATAAGAACTATGCCGCCGATACTTTAAAGAATCTGCAAGCCGTCTGGAAACGGCCGGTTCATATCCAGTCGCTTCTGGAGGAGCGGCCGGTTTTGTGGAGTTTCACCGGGGAAGAGTTCAAACAAACCTGGATTTCGGGAAATTAAGCGAAAGGGGTGCTGAATATGAACTACGCCAAAAAGATCACCGGAATGCTCCTGGAAGAAAGAAGCCAGGCGGTTCACTTCGATCCTAAACAGAAGTTCTTCTATCTGCAACACCAGGAGGGAGATTATCAGTTTCAGGTCAAGTTCAAAGACGTCGCCAAATACGGCATCCTGCTCGATTATATCGCCATCGGCAAATCCGTTCCCCTGCAGGACGTGGAAGCGATCAATCGGCGCTTAGATGCGCAGGCGGACGCGATCCAGAAGCGCATTACTTTCCTTTTGGAAGAGTTCAAGCTCATCGAAATGGACGTTCGCAACAAACGCGCCCAGTTGCGCAGCTATCCCCCGCACACGGAGGATAACGCCAAATACTATTACGAAATCGTGTTAGACGAGGGCGTAAAGGTGCATTTCCAGCGCTACCAGTTCCTCACCGACGAGAAGCGCTACGCAAAGATCACCTCCCAATTGACCATGGAGACCTTCGAGCGGCTGATCAACGAGTTGGTGAAGATTTTGGCTTAAAGAATCGTACCGGCGATGAGGAGAATCCACGATGAAGACTAACCCCCAGGCCACGATCACCATCAGTTTAGCTGAACTCGAGGCACTGATCCGCCGTGTGGTGCATGAGGCCGTGCATGAAGAGTTCTCACATTTGTTGCGCAGACTGCACCCCTCCATTCTCGAAGATTGGGAGCAGGAAGGGCCGGGTGATCCCGCAGGCGATGCAAAATTGCTTGCAGAAGCCCTCACAATGAGCCAGGAATACGATAAGAGCCAAAAAGACTGGAAGGATTGGCAAGACTTTAAAAGCGAATTAAAATCGGCTGAGGATGCCGGTGAGCTACCGAATTAGAGTCTCTCCTTCGGCGCAAAAGGAAATCCGAACACTGCCAGGCCATGCCCGCCGGCTTGCCATCCAGTTGATTGATGCCCTGGCTAAAAAACCCAGGCCGTCTCGATGCAAAAGAACTGCGGGGGAAGTCCAATATTTATCGGATTTGGTTGGCTAAAAATTGGCGTATCGTGTACCAAATACATGATGACTCGAAGATACTGCTCATTATGCGGGTGCGTCGGAAAGAACAAATTGATTATGAGAATCTCTAATTTTTCAGAGAAAAAATATTCTGAGTACATTCACCGTTGAAAAAGAAACCGGCATTGAACCGGCGGCCATCAGCGCCTGGACCGAAGGCAGGACTGTTTTCATCGAACTGACCGATGGACGAGTTGTCGGTTTTCCGGCGGATCGTTTCCGGATTTTAAAAAATGCCAGCGAAGAAGAACTGAAAGAAGTAACTTTGCGGTTAAACGGATTTGCCCTCAGGTGGGAAGCCTTAGACGAAGATATTACTGTGCCCGGCATCATCGCCGGGAATTTTCAACTCCCGTACGAACCCGCTGAAAATTCAAAGCGCCCTGTTTCCAGGCCCGCCAGGGCCAAACGGGCCAAAAATCGAAAAAAATCTTAGCCAATAAGGCTGCTCAATCTTCAATCTTCAATCACAACAGCCCCCAGCGCTTGCGCAAGAACCATTCCGTTCCTAACAATGCGATCAGCGCGCCTAACCAATACCAGTAATTCCATAAAAAATATTCCGAAAAAATATATTGTACCCGGGTTTCTAACTTTTTTCCCGGGAACCGGCGGATAAATTCTCCCGGGGAGTAAGCTTCTCCACCGGTTTCCCGGGCCAGTTGGCGCATCAGCGCCGCGTTGGCGGGAATTTGCTGGAACTCTAAGAAGAACGGCTTAACGGTGAACTTGCCGGAACGGGTTCCGATGGTTTTATCGTTGCGGTGCGCTTCTACGCGATAGGAAAATTCCCCTTCCGGCAACCCCGAAAAGGTTTGGCGATAGAACCCGTTGCCCTCCGCAATCATCTCATCGGAGTAGTTCAACGCCTTGTTGCTCACCGTCGCTACCACCCGGGCGTCGCTGATGGGCTGGTAGAATTCATCATAAACCTGGCCGGAAAACGCCACCGGCTCCCCGACGTTGTAAATCTGCTGGAGCGGGGCGATTTGAATCTGGTGAATGTCGTCGCGATTGACCAGCCAGCGAATCGCCCGTTCCATGAACTGCACCAGGAAGCCGTCGCGGGCGGGGTCTTCCTGTAGTTGAAAATGCCAGTTGCTGAAATTGGCCCCGTTGAATACTAAGTATTTGATCTCTTGCTGCCGGTAGGCAAAACAGATCGCCGGCTCGAGGCCGGGCGGGAGGTTTTCCGGCTGGCGGGCATCCGGTTCCAGCAGCACCTGGCTTCCCGCGGGCATTTTTATCCCGCGATAGATCTCCAGGGGCGGCAGCTCCCGCCAGATCTGATTGTTGACGGTTTCGTTCTCATCCAGCCGGGTAACCGGGTGCAGCCTCCCCCCGCTGCTTAGCCGCACAAACCGGTTTTCCAGCGCCGCCAGGGGAGCGACCGCCTGGAAGGGCAGGAACGGCTCGAACTCCCGAAGCTTTGCCGGGTCCGTATCCCGGTTGATGAACCACCACACCGGCACGCGCCGGTTGGTGACCTGCCTCATAAGTTCCCGCAGTTGGGCAGGGTCGCTGTTACGGGTGGGAAATCCGTAGAAGATAAAAATATCCTGGGAATCCGGCTGGGCGTCGCGGAAAGATTGCTCGAAATACTGCCCCGGGGATTTTTCGGTAAGGAAGGTGAACTGGTAATCCTTTAACTGATCGGCCACGAAAGAGAGGGTGCGCCGGTCGAAATTGGCGGCCCCGGCCATCGCCAGCACTTTGATCTTGCTCTTGAGCACCCGAACCCGCACGATCTGGCGGTTATTGCGCTCGGTGACTTCCCCCTCCAGCGTTTGAACGCTGACCGTAAAATTGAATTCCCCGGCCTGCCGGGCGACGATCTCCAGGGTTTCTTTTTGCTCGAAACCGGATTTTGCCAGGGTAACGGTGCGCCGGGCCAGAACCCGCTCACCTTCGGAAACCGTGAGCAGGACGGTTTTGCCGTCAAACCCGTTTTGCCACAGCACCACTTCTACGGGGAGTTTTTTATTGACGTAGGTGATCTGGTTGGTTTGCGCCCGCCGGACCGCCAGGTCTTTGGGAGTGGTGGAGTCGCCCACCAGCACGGTGTAAACCGCTACCGGGCTGTTCCGCGCCGCCAGAAAAGGATTGGCGCCCTGGTTGTAAATGCCGTCGCTTACCAGCACCAGGGCCTGGAGATTCTTTCCGGAAAGGCTGTCCAGCGCGGTGGTGATGGCGCGGCTAAGGTCGCTGCCGTCGGTCTCGAAACGCAGGGAATCGCCGCCCCAGGCCCGGGCGGCCAGATCGAAGCTGAACAGGCGAACGTCCAGAGAATCGTTGCGCGCGCCCTCGCCGGAGCGTTGGCCGAAGGTTCCCTCTGACAGGTAACTGGCCACGATTCGCAGGGAATCGCCGCGCTCGCCGTAGGATTCCTTGATTCTCATGCTGGCAGAATTATCCAGTAGCGCCGCCACTACCGGCTTTTCCCGCTGCTGGAAAAGCAATCGCAGGGCCGGCTCCAGGATCAGGAACAGCAGCGCCGACAGGGTAAGCGCCCGCAACGTTAAACTGAGCGCCCGCCGCCCGGGAGAGAGGGGCGGCAGGGTTCGGAAATAGAAAAGATACGCGATTCCCGCCAGCGCCACGACCGTTAAAGCGAATAACCAGTTCGGCCAGGCTAATTTGAGTAAGAGGTCTTGAAGCATTTGGTGAGTTTCAAGTTTAGAGTTGTGATCCCGACAAAAATGTATCCATCCCTGGATATTTATCGGGAGCTTGTCTTCCAGACTCAGGTTTCGAGTTGTGAGTTCGTGATTTCTTCCACCGTTTACTGCCCCTGCTCCTGCCCCTATAATTGGCAATTGACAATTGGCAATTGCTAATTGGCAATTTTATCCTGCCCCTTCTCCTCGCCCAATTGCAGCGAGGGATAGGCGTTCAGGGACAGGTCGGAGCGGAATCCCCGGCGCAAGCGCTCCAGGCCGGCGCGGGCGATCATGGCAGCGTTATCGGTGCAGTACTGCATCTCCGGGAAAAAAACTTCCAAATGATACGTTTCCGCCCGCTCCTTCATGGCGCTTCGCAAAAGCGAATTGGCCGCCACTCCCCCGGCCACGGCGATACGGGGAATCTGGTAGGTGCGCGCCGCCCGGAGGGTCTTCTCCACCAGCGCCGCCACGGCCGCTTTTTGAAAAGAAGCGCAAATATCCGCTAAACGCGCCCGGCGCTCTTGCGCATCCAGGCGGTTGACAAAATTGAGCACCGCGGTCTTCAACCCGCTGTAACTGAAATCGAAGGTGTTCTCCCGCCCCAGGCCAATGGGGAAATTCACGTAGCCGGGGTCGCCGGTTTTGGCCAGTTTGTCCACCTGCGGCCCGCCCGGGTAGGGCAATCCTAACAATTTGGCCACTTTGTCGAACGCCTCTCCTACGGCGTCATCGCGGGTGCTGCCGATGCGGTGATATTTCAGGTGCGCTTCGATGACCACCAGCTGGGTATGCCCGCCGGAGACGATCAGGCACAGCAGCGGCGGTTCCAGGCCGCTCTCCCCCAAAAAATTGGAATATACGTGCCCTTCGATGTGGTTTACCCCAACAAATGGTTTTTGCAGCACCGCGGCCAACCCTTTCACATAATTGACCCCTACCAACAGCGCGCCGATCAATCCCGGGCCATGCGTCACCGCCAACCCGTCGATCTGGTTCAGCGTTTTACCGGCTTTCGCCAGGGAAGTTTCCACGATGGGAATGATCTTGCGCAAGTGCGCGCGGGAAGCTAACTCCGGCACCACCCCCCCGAACTGCAAGTGCACCGCCTGGGAGGAGATCACATTGGAGAGCACCGCGCTGTCCTCGATTACCGCCGCGGAGGTCTCATCGCAAGAGGTTTCAATGCCAAGTATCAACATCGCTCAGATTGATATTTTTATTTAAACCGTGCTTGAAACGACAAGATGATTTGAGTGTAACCAAAATATTGCACGAAAAAGAAACCAGGAGTGCAGAATTTATTCTGCACTGGCAGTGCAAAATAAATTTTGCACTCCTATCTTCACTTTTCACTTCGCGTTCGCCCCCCGTTTCCGCTCCACAATCAGCTCGAAATAGGGCGGGCGGGATTCTAAATACGAAACATTCAAATCCGTGCGCACGCTGGCGCGCACCTGGGCGGCGTTGGGGCGCCAATCGCGGGAAAAATCGATCTCCACGGTAAAATCCTTTGCTTCCGCCTCGGCTAAAATTTTTTCCCCGCCTTTAACATAAACTTTCACCGTGGGAGGCAGGGGCACCACCTCGTAAGCGCCCGGCGCGTTGATCACTTTCACGGGAACGTTCGCCACCTCTTTTTCCGCCAGCCGCTGCACGTCGAAAAAGACTTCCACGGTTCGGGGAAAATATTCGGCGTAAAAACGATCACTGGTGAGAAGCTGAAAGCGGTCGCTGAAGGGCCGGGCGATTTCAGAATAGCTCTTTTTCTCCGTGGCCAGCACTGTCAAAGTATCCACGAAACCGGCCGGGCCGATCACCAGCACGGATTCGGGATTTGCCACGGTATGAACCAGGATGAACCCCGGGTCGGTTTTGACCTCCACAGGCACTTCCGGGGGAATTTTCTTTTGCCGGCGCCGGTCCAACTCAAACTTGACCTCGTGCGGGCTGATAATGGATTTGACGCTCACCCCTAACTTCTCGGAGAGCCGCACGTATTCCCGGTGCTCGGTCAGGTTCATCACGAAGAGGTTCTTTTCCTCGCTCAGATCCACTTCGTAGTAGGGATGGTAAACATTGAGCTGGAGCAGGTCAACTCCCCGACCGTTGAACTCTACCCGCACTTTTTCCGGGGCGGGATGCTTCAAACAAATGTCCTCATTGTTGATGGTAACCCGCAGCGGTATATCCAGAGTGTAATCGTACACCTTGACCATTTTGACGATCAGCCAGAAAATAAAGGCCAGCGCGAAAATCGCCGCTTTTATTTTATAATTCTTCTTCAGCCCTTGCGCATTCATAGCAATAATCGAATTGGATCGCCAACGCCAATGGCTAAGCTCCGGGAGGCGTTTCCCTTGTTGCGGGCAATTTGCAGAAAGCCGGAGCTATCCCAGCACAATAGCAACTCCCCTTCCGGCGCGGCTGCAAAGGTGTGCTGAATTTCCCGCAATTCCAGATCTTTCACGATCACCCGCAGCTCGCTCACATCCTCAAGGCCCAGCCAGTCGTTATTATGAAAATTCAGGATCAGGTTGCCGAAATGGTCCACGTGGAGCACTTCTAACTGAAATTCCTTCTCCCCCAGGCGGTGCGGCGGGCGCAGAAAGGTTTGCGGTTCCCGGAGCGGAAGGAGGTATTTGGAGAGGTTCTCTCCCCGGCCGATCCAGGCGGCCAGGGGGGCGAACACGTCCCGCCCGTGAAAAGTGGGAGAAACATCTTCCGAAAATGCCCCCAGGTTAATTTCCCAGGCCTGGAAGCCCTCCCGGTGAAATACAAAGCTGAAAATTCCGTTATCCGGCCCCACGAAAAAGTGATGGCTGGTCTTGACCATCATGCCGCGCCGTTCCGTGCCCACCCCGGGATCCACCACCGCTACAAAAACGGTTTTATCCGGGAAATAGGGATAGCTGTTGTTCAGGCAAAAAGCGGCCTGGCGGATATCGAAGGGCCGGATTTGGTGGCTGATATCCACGAGGTGCGCCTCCGGCAGATCGCTTAAAATCCGGCCTTTCACGGCGCCCACGTAACCGTCCTCGGTTCCGAAGTCGGTTAATAAGGCAATGATGGGGTGTTTCATGGCTCATATTCCCTGGTGAAGTTGCCCCGGAAGGCCGGGGCGTCATTAATGTTCATTTTCTACGCGTCATTGGGCTGCGCCCGTCATTAGTGGTCATTTGCTGCGCGTCATTGATTGCTTTTTTACGCTTTCGGAGTGCAAAACTTCAGTTTTGCAATCGGGATGCAAAACTGAAGTTTTGCACTCCGGTTACCGCTGGCATTTTTCGCAATAAAAGGTGGAACGGCTTCCCATGACCGCTTTGGCAATCGGCTTCCCGCAGCGGCGGCAAGGCTCGCCTTCGCGCTGGTACACTTGCAGAAAGTGCTGGTTCTCCCCGCTCTCCCCGGTAACGGTGCGGTAGGCGCTGTAAGTAGTGCCGAAGTTTTCCACCGCGGAGGCTAAAATTGCCGGAATCGACTGAAACAGCGCCGTGCGCTCCCGGGGCTTCAATTCATGGGTTTTGCGCTGGGGGGAGAGCCGGGCGCGGAACAAAATTTCGCTGGCGTAGATGTTTCCGATCCCGGCAATATAACGCTGATCCATTAGAAACTGCTTCAGGTTCATCTTTTTGGCCGCGAGCAGGGCATTCAGCCTCCCGGCGGTGAATTCCGCGCCGAGCGGATCGATTCCCAGCCCCGGGAATTGCGGAAATTCATCATACAGGCGAATGTTGCCGAACCGCCGCATATCCTGGAAGAACAGTTCCTTCCCGCTGCGGAAGCGCATCTCCACGTGGATGTGCTGCGGATAGAGAGATTCCTCCTTCGATTTCAAAAAGATGCCCGACATGCCTAAGTGAAAAACCGGGTAAATCCCCTGGCATTCAAAGATCAAAAACTTGCCGCGGCGGTGAAAATCCGCGATTTGCTTTCCCGCCAGGCGCTGAAAATCTTCCGCGGCGCAGTTTTGCAGCGCCGCCAGGGGGCTCAGCCGGATCTCCTCGAAAATTTCCCCCCGGTAGAGGGGGAGCAACTGGCGGCGAATGGTTTCAACTTCCGGCAATTCCGGCATTGCTTAGCGCACCTTTCATTCATCAAACAGATTGCAAATTTAATACAAGTCGGGGGGAAGATAAAGGTGGGAAAAACTTTATTGGGGCATTCTCTTCGCCGTCAAAAAACCGATCCGCTAATTTTTGACCGGCATAAACCGCCCCGGGGCGAAAAACGTTATCTTCCTTTTTTTGCCGGGGGATTTTCTTGAGAAAAGCGTTTTAACACGCTCAAAATGTGGCTATTTTGAGCGCCTTATTCAGCTAAACAAGGACCGGAGATGGATGTTATTCTGATTGCGATTATTTTAGGGGTCATCGAAGGCTTGACGGAATTCCTGCCCGTCAGCAGCACGGGACACTTGATCTTATTCAGCCAGTTTTTAGAGCTTCCCGACCATTTTGAAGTGATGTTCAACGTGGTGATTCAGTTGGGGGCGATTTTATCCGTGGTGGTGTATTTCCGGGACAGGCTGTTCCCCCGCAAGAGCAGTTCCGGCGCCGCGGAAAGAATGCAGGTGCGGGAATTATGGAAAAAAATCTTCGCCGGGGTAATGCCGGCGATCATCATCGGGGCGATACTGGGGGAGCACATCGAAACCAAACTTTTTAACCCCTGGGTGGTGTCTGCGGCGCTGATGGTGGGCGGGATATTGCTTATTATCATCGAGGGGCGCAAAAAATCCGCTTCCATTGGCGAGGTTGCCGCCATCAGCTACGGCACCGCCATCGCCATCGGCTTCATCCAGTGCCTGGCCATGATTCCCGGAACCTCCCGCTCCGCCGCTACCATCATCGGGGCGATGCTGTTGGGATGTTCGCGGGTGGTGGCGGCGGAATTTTCCTTCTTCCTGGCCATTCCCACCATGGCCGCGGCCTCCGCGTACCAGATTATCAAGACCGGGGTCAAACTCACCGCCAACGAGTGGCTGGTGCTGTTAGCCGGTTTTGTAACCTCCTTTTTGGTGGCCTGGGCGGTCATCGCCTTTCTGATGCACTACCTCCGCCGCAACAACTTCCGCCCCTTCGGATATTACCGAATCGTGCTGGGCCTGATCGTGCTGGCGGTTCTGGCTTTGAATAATCCGTTGTAGTAGGCAGTTGGCAGGAGCAGGATAAAATTGCCAATTAGCAATTGCCAATTGCCAATTATAGAGGCAGGAGCAGGGCGTAATAAACGAAGTTGCCTATTGCATCACTGCTTACCACATACCTTTACACTTCATGAACATGGAAAACCGGAACGAACGTTGGGAAACCGTGCGGGAAGCCCTGGAACGGCTCTACCGGGAGGTGGACGACGAGGCCGAGCGACTCTCCGCCCTCCATGCCGGGCGGCTGCAATGCCGGCGGGGCTGCTGTAGTTGCTGCGAGGATGGTCTCACGGTTTTCGAAGTGGAAGCGGAGAATATCCGTTTCCATTACCGGAAGTTGCTTACAGAAGGTTTTCCGCATCCCCCGGGCGCGTGTGCATTTTTGGATGGAGAAGGGGCTTGCCGGATTTACGGTCAGCGGCCGTACGTGTGCCGCACCCAGGGATTGCCGCTGCGCTGGATCGAGGAGTCGCCCGAGGGCGAGGCGGTAGAAATGCGCGCCATTTGCCCCCTGAACGAGGAAGGCGAGCCGGTTGAAACCCTTCCGGCGAAGGCTTGCTGGAGCATCGGCCCCGCGGAAGCGGCGCTGGTAAAATTACAGGGGGAAATAAGCGGCGGGGAGCTTCGCCGGGTTCCGCTGCGTAGGTTGTTCCGCCGCCGGTAGGGAACCACGCACTTTTCGAGACTTGATCGAGAAATGTGGCCTTCTCCAGGCCGTTATAATTGCCAATTGGCAATTAACAATTGGCAATTGCCAATTATTGACAGCGTTTTGTTGGTGTACAGCCGACAGGCGCCTACTCCGGCTGGCCCGGGTAAAGCACTTCCCAGGGCCCCACATTGGTTAGCTGCATCACCGTTTCCTCCACAAACCAGACGTAGTGACGGCTTTGAGCGGGATTCAGGTAGAAACTTCCCGGCCCGAAGGAGACCATATTCTCTTCCTCGAATTCATCCCCAAAACCGACTTTTACCAGCCCGGACAGCACCGTAACCCGCTCGTCCCGGGGATGCCAGTGGGGTTGCAGACGGGTTCCCGCGGGAATTTTCAGCCGCAGGGTAAACAGGCCCTCCTTTCGGGGATCTCCTTCCAACAGCATCATTTGAGTACCCCCGGGGAGCGAGGGCGGGGCTTCCGCCCAGGCCAATTTCTCCACCGGGACCTGAATAGCCCCCGCCGGCAACGCGCCGGGTTGCGGATTCTGCGCCGGAAGAATGCCCGCTAAAAAACCGACAATCGCTAAAACCATTATCACAAAACCGGATCGTTTTCGCTGCATGGGTCTGCCATTCCTGTTTTATACTTTAGACCTGTAAGCGGGAGTAAAAAGGATAAAGGATAAAGGATAAAGCGTGAAAAGCTTGAAAGCCCTTTTATACCTTTTACCTTTTTACTTTTACTCTTCTCTTCTATTTTTTCAACCGTTCCTGGAACTCTTTGCGGAACTTGCGGATTTTGGGATCGATGACCATGCGGCAGTAGGGCTGGTTGGGATTCTCCAGGAAGAAATTCTGGTGATAGCCCTCCGCCGGGTAAAAACTGGTAAAGGGTGCGATTTCGGTCACGATCGGGTCCGGCCACAGGCCGGAGGCGTTCGCGTCTCGTTTGGATTGCTCCGCGATGATTTTTTGCGCTTCGGAGTGATAAAAAATCGCCGAGCGGTACTGGGTTCCCACGTCAGCGCCCTGGCGGTTGAGGGTGGTGGGATCGTGGGTGCGCCAGAAAATTTCCAGCAACTCCGCAAAGGAGATTACCTGCGGATCGAAGCTGATCTGCACCGCCTCGGCGTGCCCGGTGGTTCCGCTGCACACCTGCTCGTAAGTGGGATTCTGCACTTTGCCCCCGGCGTACCCGGAGACTACTTTTTCTACCCCTCGCAAATCCTGGAAAACCGCTTCCACGCACCAGAAACAGCCCGCTCCCAGGGTAGCAATTTCGCGTTTATCGGACATGGTTACCTCGGTTGTCGTTTTAAAAGTTTAGAGCGATAATGAGTAATGCGTAAAACGTAACTAAAGACAGAATACGGAATTCGGTATTCCGTATTGCGTATTCCGTTGCGTTTTACGCATTACGTTGTAAAGGCATCGACCTGGTAAAGCCGCTACGGTTACAAAGAAAAGTCCCCTTGACGCTATTGCACCGTTACCGCGGTGCCGCTGACGCTTACCATCAGCATTCCGCCATGGGGGCCGACGGTTTCATAATCGATGTCCACGCCCACGATGGCGTTCGCGCCTAACTCGGCGGCCTGCTGCTCGATTTCCTGAAAAGCGATCTGGCGCGCCTTGCGCAGTTCCTCTTCGTAGGCGGCGGATCTGCCGCCCACAATATCGCGGATTCCGGCGAAAAAATCCTTGAAAATATTCGCGCCTAAGATTGCCTCCCCGGCAACCACGCCGTGGTAGCGGGTGATGTGTTTGCCCTCGATGCTGGGGGTGGTGGATATAATCATCATGCGAGCGACCTCCGGTTGGTACTTTAGAAGTAGTCTATCAACAGTTTTATTCTTTTGGGTTCATCTGTTAACACCCGGCATCAGCGGGCGCGCCGTACACTCCGACTAAATATAAGAAATCTACTTCGCGCGCTCCGCACCATGCCTTTGTTAGGCGGCGTCATTGGGTGCGATGAGCTTCGATAACCATGAATTCAGCCCATGTCTTTCCCTGGTCAAGAGACATTTCGCTACTCCATGTAAAGTGACTTTCTGATATATTTGAAAAGGTAACTCGACTAAGGGCCTTCGGAGCAGAAGTATCAATGAAATTGAAAGTAATGGTCTTGGGGGCTACGCGAACGCCGCCGAGTTTTCCCGGCCCCAACTCCAGCCAGAAAGAGCCTGTGGCGTTGAGCCATCTCATTACCCAAGTTTTCTTTTCAACGTTGTAGGAGCGGAAGTTCATTCCATGAACAATGAGATCGCCTTTTTGATTTGTCATTCGATACTCATCAGCGATCACGTAGCCATCTAGAATGTAGCGGCCGATCCAAGTTGCCTGGTAGGGTTGCCACGTCCCATCTTCTCCCTTCACTCTTGCGTCACAACGCCATTTGCCAATGATGAAGGCGAACTGGGAGAGTTCTGGCGGCGCTTTAGGATTAGGATTTCCGTATTCTTTGTCACGATTCATAGCTCGAGCATCCTTCTGACTGATTAGATTTGCTGATTGTGCAAAGACGGAGGCTATCGCCAATTGTGGAAGAGGCAATGTGAGCATGAGCTTCAACGGAAAACATTTCCTCGCTTTAAAACATCTCAAAAGTTTCTCAACTTAGAAACTTGTTAAATCAATTTCGCTATATGCCGCCCGAATTTCAACTACTTTTTAGACAACTCTCTATCCCTCCTCTCTCCCTCTGGCTGCGGCAAACCTACCTGCTCCCTCCACCGCTGATAGTTCCCGCTGCAACTTCCACATCTGCCGGTAAATCCCCTCCCGCGCCAGCAATTCCGCCTGGGTTCCCCGCTCGACGATTCCCCCGCCAACCAGCACCAGGATTTCGTCAACGTTTTCCAATCCCACTAAGCGGTGGGTAATGATCAGCAAGGTTTTCCGGTTCGCCAACTGCCAGATGGTTTGCAGCAGGCTCCGCTCGGTGATCGCGTCGAGGTTGGCGGTGGGTTCGTCAAGGATCAGCAGCGGGGCGTTTTTGAGCAGCGCCCGGGCAATAGCCAGGCGCTGGCGCTCTCCACCGCTCAATTGCAAGCCCTGCTCCCCGATCCAGGTATCGTAACCCTCCGGCAAATTTTGAATGAATTTGTGGATTTGCGCCTGCTTCGCTGCCTCGAAAAGCTCTGGTTCGCCGGCCGCCGGATTTCCCAGCAGCAGATTCTCCCGCACCGTGCCGTTGAACAGGTGGGTATTTTGCGAAACCACTGCAAAATGGCGGCGCAATTCCTCGGTGGCGAACTCCCGGATGTCCCTCCCGCCTAAGCGCAGCGATCCCTGCTCGTACTCCCAGAAGCGCAGCAGCAGGTTCAGCAAGGTGGTTTTCCCCGCTCCGCTGGGGCCTACTATGGCGATTTTGCTGCCTTCGGGAGCCTCAAAATTCAGGTTTTTCAGCGCCGGGGAATCATGGGGAGCGGTCCAACGCTTCCCGTCAGGGTAGTAGAAGCTCAACGCTTCGGCAGTAATGGAATAATTTTTCGGAACCGATACTGGCGCAGCCGGTTCTGTGAAGACTGGCTCCACGTCGGTGATCTCGAACAACCGCTCCGCCGCTTTCAGGCTGCTGTCTAAGTGCTGCGCCGCCGCCGGCAGGGGCAGCGCCGCCTCGAAGGCGGCCATGGCGCCGATTACCAGCACCGCGAGATATACTCCATCCAGTATTCCCGCGGAAACCTGCGGAATGGCAGCGAGCAGGATCGCCAGCACCGCCAGGTTCATCAACAAACCGATCAACGCCTCGTGCAGCCCGGCGATGAGCGCCATGCGCCGCTGCATCCGCACCAGGCGTGCGTTCAACGCGTCAAACTGCCGGAAATGCGCCTCCGCCTGCCCAAACGCCAGCAGTTCCGCCATTCCCTGGATGCCGTCCAGCGCCAGGGTGTTCAGTTCCGCGCGCAGGGTGACCAATTTCTCGCCGGGCGTTCTGCTCAATCGTTGAGTAAGAAAAGGCACGCCCACTCCCGCGGCCAGGAAAAAAATAGCTAACAGGAGGGAAAACAGCGGGTCAAAAATGCCGAAGATCAGCCACATCAAACCCAAAACCAGCGCCGCCACTAAAGGTGGGGCGATGATCCGCACGTAAAGATTCTCCAGGCTTTCCACGTCTGCCACCACCCGGGTCAGCAAATCCCCGCTGCGGTAGCGCAGCAGCCGCGCCGGGGCCAGCGGCTCCACGGCGCGGTAAAACCACGCCCGGAATTGTTGCAGCAGCCGGAAAGTGACTTCGTGTGAAATATAGCGTTCTAAATAGCGGAACACCCCCCGGGAGATGCCGAAGAAGCGCACCCCCACGATGCCGATCTGCAGCTCCGCGATAGAAGGGTGCAGCGCCGCTTTGGCGATGATATACGCAGAGGTCATCATCAGCCCGATGCCGCTCCCCACGGTGAGAAAACCCAGCAGCGCGGCGAGCAGCATCCAACCTTTGTAAGAAAGGGCAAGTTTGAATAGCCGTGGGAAAGTTTTTTTCATACAAATTGAGTTTTTTAGTTGGCAATAGGCAAGCAGGCAGCCGCGTAAGCGGTGGCTTCGCCATAGGCGAATAGGCAGGAGGCAAGTAGGCAACCTCGTTTATTACGCCCTGCTCCTGCCCCTATAATTGGCAATTGCTAATTGGCAATTTTATCCTGCTCCTGCCTACTAATACCCCTCCCGCATCCGCCGGTACAGCCCGCCCGCTTGCAGCAGTTGCTGATGGTCGCCGCTTTCCCGGATTTCTCCCCCGGAGAGCACTATAATCTGATGCGCCCGGGTGACCGTGTTCAGCCGGTGGGCGATTAGCAGCACGGTGCGCCCGGCCATCAACCGCTCCATTGCCTGGCGGATGAGCGCCTCCACCCCGGGATCAAGGTTGGCGGTCGGTTCGTCGAGAATCAGGAACGGCGCATCTTTCAAAAACGCCCGCGCCAGGGCGATCCGCTGCGCCTGCCCCCCGCTCAGCCGCGCTCCCTGCTCGCCCACGGGAGTGTCGTAACCCTGCGGCAGAGTTTCGATGAATTCGTGAATATTCGCCAGCCGCGCCGCTTCCACCACCCGCTCGAAGGGCGCGGTCGGCCTGGCCAGGCGAATGTTTTCAGCAATACTGCGATGGAAAAGGTAGGGTTTTTGGGAAACCCAGGCGATTTGCTCCCGCCAGCGCTGCGGGTCGATCTCGTTGAGGTTTTGATCTTCGATCAGGATTTTACCGTTATCGGGCTGAATAAAACGCAGCAGCAGGTTGGCAATGGTACTTTTTCCCGCACCGCTGGGTCCCACCAGGGCGGTAGTTTGGCCGGGAGGAATCTCGCAACTGATCCCGCGCAAGGCCGGGCGAGCGCCGCTGTCATAAGCATAATAAACGTTTTCGAAGCGGAGGGCTTGCCGGGAGAGATCGAAAGGGGCATCGTTAAACTTTTGAACCGCGTTCGGGGGCGTTTCCAGAATTTGGAAAATGCGTTCCGCCGCGGCCACACCCTCCAGCCCGGCATGGTAGCGCGTTCCTAACAAGCGGATGGGCAGGTAAAATTCCGGCGCTAAGATGAGGATGAACAAGGCGGTCTGGAAATCCATTTTTCCATAGAGCAATCGCAAACCGACCTCCACCGCCACAATTGCGATGCTGATGGTGGCGACGATTTCCAGCGCCAGGGCGGAGAGAAAGGCCACTTTCAGCACCTTCATGGTGGCGAGGCGGAAATCCGTGCTGATGCGGGCAATGGTTTGAATTTGCTCCTTGCTGCGGCCTAAAATTTTCAGGGTAGCCAGCCCTTGCAGCACGTCTAAGAAGTGGGCGCTCATGTGGCTGAGCGATTTCCACTGCCTGCGGTTCAGCGCCCCGGCTGCCGCGCCGATCAAGGCCATGAACAGGGGAATCAGCGGGGCGGTTAATAAAAAAACGATGCCGGAGAGCAAATCGAGGGGAAAAACGATCAGCAGAATCAGCAGCGGAACGAGGGCGGAGAGGAAAATCTGGGGCAGAAATTCCCGGAAATAAGCGTCTAACGCCTCTACCCCGTTCACCAGGGTGTTGGAAAGCTCCCCGCTGCGCTGGGTATGAATATAGGCCGGGCCGGCCTGTTGCAAATAGCGCCCGATCCGCTCCCGCAAACCGGTTTTGACAAAACCGGCCGCCCGGTCGGCAAATCCCTGCTGCATCCAGCTAAACATGGCCCGCAACAGGCTCACAAATCCGAAAAACGACAGCATCCCCCCCAGGGCCGCCAGGGTTTGTTTCTGTAAAAACACCCGCTCGATCACCGCGCTGAGCGCCGCGGCCTGCCCTATAATAGCCAGCGCAGCCAGCAAACCGCATCCGACTGTTAAAATCAGGGCGTTTCTGGCGCCGCCGGCCAGGTGGAACAGTTTTTTATGATCATTCATGGCAGCATGGCGCATAGTGCATAGAGCAGAGCGCATAGAGCAGGGTGCATGGCAAAGCACCTTGCATTTACTGTTCTATGCTCCATGCCCTATGCACTTTGCGGCTATAAAAAACGCATGGCGCGATAGAGCGCCTGCGTAACCAAGGAGGGGGGAATGTTACACAGTTGAGTGCGCCTCGCGCCATGCGCCTGTTAATGTAAAAAAACTCCAAAATGAATCAAAACGTTTTTCTGAAATAACAAATTGTATTCAGGTGTTGTGGTGTTGGAGTACTTTGGTAATCCTGCTTTAACACCTGAACACGCCTTTAATACAGCAATTTCGAGTCCTGGCTCACCCGCTTGCGGAACACCCAGTAGGTCCAGCCCTGGTAGAGCAGCACGATGGGCACGAAGACGAGGGCGATAATACTCATCACCTTCAGGGTATAGGGCGTGGAAGAGGCGTTGTAGATGGTCAGGCTCCAGGCATCGTTGAGGCTGGAGACCATCACCCGGGGATAGAGGCCCATGAAAATGGTAATGGTGGAGAAAGCGATGGTCAGCCCGGTCATAATGAACGCCCACCCGCTGCGGCGATTCTTCAAGAACCAGCCGGAGAGCAGCAGCGCCGCCCCGGCGATGATCGGGCTGATTCCGGGATTTACCCCCAACCGGCTGAACATATCCGTGGCAAAATACCCCGCAATCACGAAAGCGAACACCAGCGCGGTGGCCACGGAGCCGATTTTCAGCGCGTAGGAACGCGCTTTTTCTTCCATCTCCCCGGTGGTTTTAAGGTTCAGGAAGATCGCCCCATGGAGCATGAACAGGGAGAGGGTCGCCAGGCCGCCAAGCAGCGCGTAGGGATTCAAAAGGTTGAAAAATCCGCCCAGGTAGTGCATGTTTTCATCAATCGGCACGCCGCGGATAAGGTTGGCCATGGCCACGCCCCACAGCAGCGCCTGCACAAAACTGCCTATAAACAGCATCCAGTCCCAGGCGGCGCGCCATTTGGGATGCTTATCCTTGCTGCGGAACTCGAACGCCACCCCGCGCACGATCAGGGCCAGCAGCATCAGCACCAGGGCGAGGTAGAAACCGCTGAACATGGTGGCGTACCAGTGCGGAAAAGCCGCAAACATCGCCCCCCCGGCGGTGAGCAGCCACACCTCATTGCCGTCCCAAAAGGGGCCGATGGTGTTGATCACCATCCGGCGACTGCGGTCATCTTTGGCGATAAAGGGTAGCAAAATTCCCACCCCGTAATCGAATCCTTCCAAAAAAAAGAACCCGATGAACAGCACCGCGATCAATATAAACCATAATGTATTGAGATCCATGGTTGACTCCTGCACGATTGTTTTAAGTATGCGGTTTAAAGTAAGCAGCCGAGTAGCGGTGGCTTCGCCATAGACAAGTAGGCAACTTCGCTTATTACGCCCTGCCCCTGCTCCTACTCCTGCCCCTATAATTGGCAATTGCTAATTGGCAATTTTATCCTGCTCCTGCCCCTGACTACTGCCCACCGCCCTCGGTCTCTTCAAACGCCAGCACCCCGCTGGCCCCGCCGACGGCAAATTTCTTGAGCAGGTAGATCGTTACGCCCATCAACGCGCCGTAGAGCAGGGTGAAGGCGACCAGGGAGAACCAGACTTCCCCAATGCTTACCGCCGGGGAAACCGCATCCTCCGTGCGCATCACCCCGAACACCACCCAGGGCTGGCGCGCCACTTCGGTGAAAATCCAGCCGGTGGAATTTGCGATATAGGGAAGCGAAATACTCCAGATCATCCCTTTCAGCAGCAGGGGTTTGAACTCTAAGTTGTTTTTCAACACCCGGTAAAGCGCATAAAGGGCGATCAAGAGCATCACCACCCCCGCTCCCACCATGATGCGGAAGGTCCAATAAGAGATCGCCACCGGCGGAACGTAATCGCCGGGGCCGTGCGTCTCCTCATATTCCCGCTGCAAATCGTTGATCCCCTTCACCTCTCCTTCCAGGCGGTTGTAAGCGAGAACGCTCAACAGCGAGGGTATCCGGATGGCAAAGACGTCGCGGCGGTTCTTTTCATCGCCCACGGTGAACAGCGACATGGCGGCGGGGTCTTCGGTGTCCCATAACGCTTCCGCCGCGGCCATTTTCATGGGTTGAATTTTGATCATGTATTGCGCCTGGGTATGCCCCACCAGCATGACCATTACGGTACCAATGACAGCGTACACCGTGCCCATTCTAAAGGATTTTTGGAAGATTTCCAGGTCTTTACCTTTCTTCCAAAGATGGTAGGCGCTGATGCCCAGTACAAAGAATCCCGCGGTGGTGACGCCGGCGAAGAACACGTGGGGAAACTGCACCCACACGTGCCCGTTGGTCAGCAGGGCGAAGAAGTCGGTCATTTCCGCCCGCCCGTTATTGAGGGTGTAGCCCACCGGCTGCTGCATGAAGGAATTGGCGATGAGAATCCACAGGGCGGAAAGATTGGAGCCGACCGCCACAACCCAGATGGTGGCGGCGTGCAAGCGTTTGGAGAGCCGTTCCCAGCCGAAAATCCAGATACCCAGGAAGGTAGATTCCAGAAAAAAGGCCAGCAGCGCCTCGATGGCCAGGGGCGCGCCGAAAATATCCCCCACGAAACGGGAATACTCCGACCAGTTCATCCCGAATTGGAATTCCTGCACGATGCCGGTCACCACTCCCATGGCAAAGTTGATCAGGAACAGCTTGCCCCAGAACTTGGCCATGAGTTTGTATTGCTCATTCCCGGTGCGCACATAGATCGTCTCCATTATCGCCACCAGGATAGAAAGCCCCAAGGTGAGGGGCACGAAGAAGAAGTGGTACACCGTGGTAATTGCGAATTGCCAGCGCGCTAATATCAGCGCATCCATAAGAGCCTCCTTTGCTTTTCGTCATTTGCTTCGCGTCAGTTACGCTACGCGTGTCATTAGCTTCGCTGTCATTCATTCCGGGTTCTCCGCACAATCAATGACGCATAGTCGAATGGCAATCAATGACAGCGCTGTTTAATGACGGCGCAGCCCAATGACGCGCGCAGCGCAATTGACCTTACTTGACTTTTGCGGGGTCGAAATCCGCATCCGTAAAAGCGAATTCGGCAATGGTGCGGGATTTCAACGCCTGCACGGAGAGGTTTTCCTGTTCGATGAAAAACCCATGGAGTTTGCAGGGAGGAGGAAGAGGGCAAAAATCCGGTTTCTTGATGCACTCGCTGATGCTGGTACGGTAGCCCACTCCCTGCAAAATACTCAGCAAGGTGATCGTTTCCGGGAGTCGAGCGAGTCGCACCCCGCCATTCTTTCCCTGGGTGGTGTGCACGATCCCCCGGTTCTTCAATTGAAAGACGATTTTGGTAGCAAACGGGCGGGTGATGAATAATTTCAATGATATTTCCGCCAGGGATATCGGACCGCGCTGGTAATTCCCGGCCAGGTAAGCGCAGATCCGCAACGCATAGTCATATTCCCGCTTCAGAAAAATCATGGCAGCCTCACTTTGCTCATCTAACTATACCGAACCGGTATAATATAGGCGTTAAACATTTCTTTTTCAAGAAGGGAAAGATTTTACCGACTTCCTGCTTGCATTTGGGAGGTAATTTGGAGATATTTCCGGCAAAAAACGAGGATTCCCATGGTTCTCACCAAAAGCTGGGTGATGTTCACCTACGAAGATTTAAAAAACTGGGAGCCGGACAACTTCCGGCATGAAATTATCGAGGGAGAACACTTTATGTCGCCGTCGCCGAGAATTCCCCACCAGGAGATTGTAGGCAGGTTGTACTTGCACCTGTTCCAATATATCCAGAAAAAACAATTGGGGCGGATATTCATTTCCCCCGTGGACGTGGTATTGCACGAATCCGACGTTTGCGTGCCGGACCTGGTGTTCGTCAGCAACGAGAATCTTGCCATTGTTGGGGAAGAAAATATCCAGGGTGCTCCGGACCTGGTAATCGAAGTGCTCTCCCCCGGATCGGAAAAACGCGACCGGGAAGTGAAATACAAACGCTACGCCTATTACGGCGTCAAAGAATACTGGATCGTGGACCCCGACCGGCGCCTGGTGGAGGTATATGACCTGGCGGCGAACCAATTGCTGCAAGTGGTTCCTAAAATTCAGCCCCTCAGCACCCCGTTGTTCCCAGATCTGGATTTAGACCTGGCAAAAGTGTTTTGATAACCGCACCCGGAATGCCGGATTTATAATGAATGCGCCTGCAATCCTCAAACAACGTTGTCCGAGATGCCGCCGGGGGAAAATCTTCCGCGGCCTCATGCACATGAACCGCCAGTGCAGCGAGTGCGGGTTCACCTTCGACCGCGAGGCCGGCTATTGGACCGGGGCGATGTTCGTGAGCAGCTTTCTGCCCATGCTGTTAGTCGGGCCGGTGTGGGCAATCCTGGTCTTCACCGGGCAAAATATCTGGCTGGCGTTTGCAATCACTTTCATTCTGCTGATGGTTCTGATCCCGGTTACCTTTCGCTACTCCCGGGCGATCTGGCTGCATACCGATTACCGGCTGGATAAGCAGCAACGCAAAGATGTCGGTTGATTAAACGCATTCTTACTGTAAAATATTCTGTGACCGTTTTGATTAACCACAGAGATGCAGAGATCAAAAAACCAAGTATCTCTGTGGCTCTGAGCCTCTGTGGTTAAACTTGTATCACCGGAAATTTTACAGGTTGAACACATTTGCATCACTTTCTCCCCAAAAAACCAAACCCTTTGCTTTCTCACGATTTTTCCGTAATTTTTTCCCGCCTGAATAAAAACTCAGTTTAACAGCGACAAGACCTTCGCCACCGCAAAACGGGAGGTGTTCCGTGTCCCAGTTCGTTTCCGTTCCCCTCATCTCCGCCCGGGGAAATACTACCGGGAGATTTCGCAACATTTTATGGATGGCGCTGTTGGCCTTTGCGGCCCTCTTCATCCTGGGCGGCTGTAAAAAAACCGCCAAAGATAAGGAGCTGGCCTATCCCCTGGAAACCGCCAGGCTGGTCAGCCAGGTGACCTCCGGGGTGGTATCGCCCTCCGGCGCCATCACGGTGCGTTTTACTTCCCCGGTGATCCAGGAGAACCTGGTGGGGCAAAACGTCACCAAAGAGGTGTTTTCCTTCCAGCCGGGCATTACCGGCGCCACCCGCTGGCAGGACCGCCAAACCCTGATCTTCCAGCCCAATACCGCCCTGCCGCTGCGGGAAAAATATGAGGGAGCGCTGGATTTAGGGTCGCTCTTCCCGCTTCACAAGGATAAATTAGAACCCCTGGAATTCCGCTTCGAAGTAGCCGGGCGGGAAATCGCCTCCGTCAAAAAAGATTTCAAACTGGTGAAGGAGGACGACCCGCGCAATTTTTCCGTGACCGGTACGGTTTCTCTTACCGAGACGGCGGACCTCTCCGCAGTGGAAAAAGCGGTCGCGTTGCGGAAAAACGGCGGCAAGCTCCGGCTCACCTGGAGCGCGGACGCAAGCGGCAAAACCTTCCAGTTCGCCAGTGAAGCAGTTCTGCGCAGCAAGGAAGAAACGAATTTCATCTTGAAAATCGATAAAAGCCCCCTGGAAATTTCCCGCGATTACGAGGAGAGCTTCTCCTTCCCGGCTCTCAGCGACTTGATGATTACCAACGTCTCCACCCGGGAAGAGGGGGACGCCCCGGGAATCTCCATCGAATTTTCCGATGAGCTGGATACCCGGCAGGACCTCACCGGCCTGGTCTCCGTGGCCGATCACCCGGAGGTGAAGCTGAAAGCGTTAGGCAAAAGAGCGTTTTTGAGCGGGAATTTTCAATACGGGCAGCAATACACCCTGAAAATCAGCCGCGGCATTCGCAGCCGCTGGGGAACCACCCTCACCGAGTCGTTGGAAGAGTTGGTAACATTCTCCGAACTGAAGCCGCAGATGAAATTCGCCAGCGACGGGGTGTTTCTACCCTCTGCCAACCAGCGCGCCCCGCGCTTCCTTACCGTCAACGTGCGCAAAGTACGGGTGGTGGTCAAAAAGGTGTTCGAGAACAACCTGGCCTACTTCATGCAAACCGAACAGTTGAGCAGTTCCAAAACCCGTAACGACGAATTCGGCGATTACAACTTAGAGCGGGTGGGGGTGGCGGTATATGACGATACCCTGGAATTGGGCGAGGAGCGTAATATTTGGAAGCAGCACGAGCTGGACCTCTCCAAATTGATCGGCGCCGGCGACCGGGGATTGTACGTCATCGAAATTACCTTCCGGCGCAAGGACATGCTCTACGGCGACATCTCCGCAACGGATGAGGGCGAAGAGCGCTATTATTACGGCAATGATTATTATTCCAACCCCTATTCTTACGGCTACATGTATGCGCGCGGGCGGATTTACAAAGCGGTAATCGTCAGCGACATCGGTTTGACCTACAAACGCGCTCACCAGCGCCATATCGTGTACGCCACCCACCTGGCCGACGCCCGCCCGCTCAGCGGGGTGAAAATCACCCTGAAAACCTATCAAAACCAGGAAATCGCCAACGCCACCACAGATGCCGACGGCTACGCGGATTTCCGCGACGTCGAAGCGCAGGTGTTCCTGGTGGAAGCGGAAAAAGACGGCCAGCGCAGCGTGATCAAGAGCAACGAAATGGGCTGGAACCTCTCCACCTTCGATACCGGCGGTGAGGAAGACCTTCCCGGGGGCGCCCGCGCTTTCATTTACACCGAGCGGGGAGTGTACCGCCCCGGCGACGAGGTGAACATTTCTGTGATTGCCCGCAACGAGCAAAATACCTTCCCGGACAATCACCCCATTACCTTGCGGATTTTCAACCCCCGCAATCAGAAAGCCTACGAGCGCATCAACAAAGACGGCAAGGAAGGTTTCTACAATTTCAATTTCCAGACCGCTTTAGGCGACCCCACCGGCAACTGGCGGGTGGAGGCGCTGGTGGGCAGCCAGACGTTTTATCACACCCTCAAAATCGAAACCGTAGCGCCCTTCCGCCTGAAAGTGAGGTTAGAGCCGGAAAAACCCGCTCTCACCCACGAAGATAAATCCCTGAACCTGCTGCTGAGCAGCACTTACCTGTTCGGTAACCCCGCCGCGGGGCTGAACGCCGAGGTAGATGTGACGCTCAAAACGGTGAATAAATCCTTCCGCAAATTTGCCGGATATAACTTTTCCAACCAGGCCGTGGAATTCAAACCCATCGAGCAGACCATTTTCAAAGGAGTGCTGGATGCAGAGGGAAAAGCGCGGATCAGCTGGCCCCTGCCGGCCTTTGCTACCGCCCCTTCCGCCCTCTCCGCGGACCTGCGCGCCCGGGTATTCGAAAAAGGAGGGCGTCCCAACTTGAGCGCCCTCACCGTTCCCATCGATCCCTATCCCGCCTACGTGGGCTTGAAGGTCGCGGAATCCGATTACGGATACATCACCGTGGGAGCGATCTCGAAAGTGTCCTTTATTGCGGTGAATCCCGCGGGAGAGCCGGCCGCCGGAAGAGCATTGACTTACCGCATCTATAAGGGTCAGTATTACTGGTGGTGGGAATACGAAGCGCGGCGCGATTACCGCCTGCGTTTCAAGAGCCACCAGACCACCCAATTGATCCAGGAAGGCGCCCTGGTCTCCAAAGGGGTCCCGGATATCCTGGAATTCGTGCCCGAAGAGCAGGGCACTTACTTCGTGGAAGTGCAGGACGGCAGCAACGGCCACGCCGCGGGCATGTTCCTGAACGCCTACATGTGGGGAAGCGTGCCCGCGGAGGGGGAAAACGCCGACGTGTTGGCGCTGAAGGCCGATAAGGAGAAATATTTCATCGGCGATCAGGCGGTGATCAGTTTCCCCGCGCCGGAGAAAGGGTCTATCCTGCTCTCCGTGGAAAAAGGCAGCCAGGTGCTCAGCAGCCAGTGGCATTCGCCGGCAGCCGGGGAAAGAGAGGTGAAAATTTCCATTCCCGTCACCGCGGAAATGCTCCCCACCGCGTACGCGACCGTTTCCATCATCCAGCCGCACGCGCAAACCCTCAACGACCGCCCCCTGCGCATGTACGGGGTGGTTCCCCTGAACGTGGAAGACCCTTCCACCCGCCAGGAGATCCTCATCGACATGCCCGGGGAGCTGCGCAGCAACGAAAAATTCAAGATCAGCCTGCGCACCGCCGACCAGCGCCCCACCCAGTTCACCGTCGCGGTGGTGGACGAGGGATTGCTGGATTTGACCGCTTTTGCCACCCCCGATCCCTGGAAGCACTTCTTCAAAAAGCTGCGCTTAGGAGTGGCTACCTTCGATTTATTCAATTTCGTGATCGGGGCCAACAAGGGCGACGTGTTCCGGGTGTTCTCCATCGGGGGGGACATGATGGAAACCTACCGGGAATCGCAGGTTGACGAGAAAAAGAAGCGTTTCAAACCGGTTTCCATGTTCAAAGGACCGTTGATGACCGACGGGCAGGGGCGGGCGAGCGTGGAGTTCGAGATGCCCGAATACGTCGGCTCGGTGCGGGTGATGGTGATTACCGCGAAGGGCAACCGCTACGGCCAGGCGGAAAAAACCGTCCCGGTGAAAACCGAGTTGATGGTGCTCTCCGGCCTGCCCCGGGTGATCGGCCCCACCGATCAATTCACGGTGCCGGTAACGGTGTTCGCCATGCAGGAGAATATCGGCGCGGTGGAGGTTTCCCTCGCCCTGGAAGGTCCCCTGACGCTGCAAGATTCCGCGAAGAAGCAGATTTCCTTCGCTTCCACCGGGGATAAAGACGTCTTCTTCACCGTGAAAGCGGACGCCGCCATCGGCCCGGCAAAGATCACCGTGCGCGCCCAATCGGCTAAATTCTCCTCCAAAGAAGAGACCGACCTCGAAGTGCGCCCCTCCTCCCCGCGCATTTACAGCGCCGAAGACCAGGTGGTGGAACCGGGCGGGCGGATTACCTTTACCATCCCGGACCGGGGCATTCCCGGCTCCAACCAGGCGCGCCTGAGCATCCGCCGCCGCCCCAACCTGAACTTCACCCACCGGCTGCTCTGGCTGATCCGCTTCCCCTACGGCTGCATCGAGCAGACCACCTCCGCGGTCTTTCCGCAGCTCTACCTGAAAGATTTCCTGCGCGACGTACCCATCTCCGGCCGGCCCTTGCGAGCGCAAACCCGGGAGCAGGCGGAGCGGGAGATCGACGCCAACATCAACCTCAGCATCACCCGGCTGCGGCGCTTTCAGCTTGCCTCCGGGGGATTTACTTACTGGCCGGGGAACACCGAGGTGACGGAGTGGGGCACCAATTACGCCGGACATTTCCTCATCGAAGCCAAAAAATTGGGCTACAATGTGCCGGAGGACCTCTATGAGAACTGGCTGAAATTCCAGGAGCGCCAGGCCATGAGCGCCCGGGAGCAGCCCCGCCCGCTCAAACGCAGTTCCACAGACCTGGAAGCCCAACGCGCCCGGCTTTTCCGGCAATACTTGCTGACCCAGGGCTACCGGCTCTACCTGCTGGCGCTGGCCGGCAAGCCCTCCTTAGGGGCGATGAATTACCTGAAAGAGAACCATCTCAACAACATGAACGATCCTGAAAAATGGCTCCTCGCCAGCGCCTACTACCTGGCGGGGGTGAAAAACACCGCGGAGCAAATCGCCAAATCCGCCGGGAAAACCGTGGAAAGCTACTCCGAATTCGGCGGCACCTACGGTTCCGGCCTGCGCGACCGGGCGATGATCCTGGAGATGCTCACCGAAACCGGGCGCTGGGCGGAAGCGGACCAGATCGCCGATGAATTATCCGCAGTTTTATCGAAACAAGAGTGGCATTCCACCCAGACCACCGGGTACATGCTGTTGGCCGTGGGAAAATACCTGCGCGCCTTAGAGGGGAAAAGCGAGAGCAAGCCGCGCCTGAAGGGGGGTATCACCCTGCCGGGCGGGCAAAAGACCCCCTTCGACACCGATGAGATCGGCTTTGAGACAGAGCTGCTCAACGGGTTCGGGCAGCAGGTGACCGTGGAGTTGGACAAAGGCTACACCGGGCAGCGCGCCTTTGCCACCCTCTCCTGGAACGGGGTTCCCCTGCTCGGCGACGTTCAGGATGAATCGAAAAACCTTACCCTAAAGGTAGAGTGGCTGGATGACGACGGAATGCCCATCGATCCCGCGGAAATTACCCAGGGAAAGACCTTCTGGGGGCGTTTTTCGGTGGGCAATCCCAACAGCGCTTATCACCTGATCGAAGAAGTGGCGCTGGTGCAGGTGCTGCCCGCGGGATGGGAGATCGAGAACATTCGCCTCACCGGGGAAGCCCGCCCGGGCTGGATGTCGCGCTGGTCGCTCAACCGGGAAGAGTACCTCGATATCCGCGACGACCGGATCATGTGGTTCTTCGATGCGCGCTACGGCGGAACGTATGATTTCGTGGTAAAGCTGAACGCCGTCACCGTTGGCGAGTTCACCATGCCGCCCACCATTGCGGAAGCGATGTACAACAACGATTTCAAGGCCAGCAAAGCCTGGCCGAAGGTGAGGGTGAAGGCGCGGTAAGGAGTGCCGTCCCGGTTTGCCGGGATGGCCCGTCAGAAGTATTCAACCGGCCGGCTGATGAGTTTTAAGAAATCAATCGTGCGATCTTAGCAGCGGGGCTGCGACGCAGAGCGTTATCATCCTTTCCGCGCCGATGCAGAGCATCGGCGCGAGTAACCACACCTCACGCTAAAGCGTGGCAATCGAATTATATGATCTTCAAGTTTGCTACGCTTTAGCGTAGGGAAAAGACAAAACTAAAATCACAGGAGAGTACCGTATGAAAATTTCAAACCCGGTTCGGCTTTTTATCTTGATGCTTTTCGGAGGAGTTTTTCTGCTCTCTTCCTGCCAATCCGAGCCAAAGCTCATTCCCCGGGAAACGCTCTTCGGAAATCCTACCAACGTCGCTCCGCAGATTTCCCCGGACGGCAATATGCTGGCCTATCTCGCGCCCTCCAATGACGTGTTGAACGTGTGGGTGCGAACCATCGGGCAGCAGAATGACCGGGTGATTACCAACGATACCCTGCGGGGTATCCGGCGCTACTTCTGGGCTGCGGATAACAAGCACGTGATGTACCTGCAAGACATGGGCGGGGATGAAAACTGGCGCCTCTACGGGGTAAACTTAGAAACCTCGGAAATCAAAGACCTGACCCCTTACGAGAAGGTGCAGGTGCAGATCGTGGATCGCAACAAGCACTTTCCCGATGAATTATTGATCGCCATGAACAAGGAAAATCCGCAGCTCTTCGACGTCTATCACCTCAACCTGGCGAGCGGGGAGCTGACCCTGGTAGCGAACAATCCCGGCAACGTGATTGCCTGGCTAACCGACGCGGATTTCAACATCCGCTGCGCCATGGCCTCCACCCCCACCGGGGGATTTGAACTGTGGGTTCGCCCCAATGAAAAATCGGTCTGGAGTACCGTGCTCACCTGGGACTCCAACGACGCCCTCACCAGCGGGCCGGTCAGCTTCACCAAAGACGGAAAGTCGCTCTATTTGCAGGATTCCCGCAACGTCAACGCCGGTCGGCTGGTAAAAATGGAGCTGGAAAGCGGCAATATCGAAGTGATTGCCCAGGATCCCCAGTATGACGTGTCCAACGCCCTGATCCATCCCGATGAATACACCATTCAGGCGGTCTCTTTTTACCGCGCCCGGGAGGAATGGACCGTGCTGGATCCCTCCATTCAAGCGGATTTCGACGCCATCGCCAAACTGGATAGGGGCGATTTCAATATCATTGACCGGGACAACACCGATAATACCTGGGTGGTGAGCTTCATGAAAGACGACGGCCCTATCTCTTATTACGCCTTCGACCGCAAGCAGAAAAAAGGCGCTTTCCTGTTCGACCATCGCCCGGAGCTGAAGAAATACGAGCTGGCCTCCATGGAGCCGGTTTCTTTCGTTTCTCGCGACGGGCTTACCATTCACGGGTACATTACCTTCCCGAAGGGCAAGTCAAAGAAGAATCTTCCCCTGGTGTTGAACGTGCACGGCGGTCCCTGGGCGCGGGACCGCTGGGGTATTAACAGTGAAGCGCAATGGTTAGCCAATCGCGGGTATGCCTGCCTGCAAGTGAACTTTCGCGGCTCCACCGGCTACGGCAAGGAATTCCTCAACGCCGGTGATAAAGAATGGGGCGGCAAGATGCACAACGACCTGGTGGACGCGGTCAAATGGGCGGTACAACAGGGGTACGCCGACTCCACCCGGGTAGCGATCTACGGCGGCTCTTACGGCGGCTATGCGGCGCTGGTGGGAGCAACCTTTACCCCGGATCTGTTCCGTTGCGCGGTGGACATCGTCGGCCCCAGCAACCTGACCACCTGGATCACTTCCATTCCCCCGTACTGGGCGACCTTCCGGGATTTGCTCTACCGGCGGGTGGGACACCCGGAGACGGAAGCGGAATTTCTCAAATCCCGCTCCCCGCTGTTCAAGGTGGACCAGATCAAAATTCCCATGCTGATTGCCCAGGGCGCGAACGATCCCCGGGTGCCCCAGGCGGAATCGGAGCAGATCGTCGCGGCGCTGAAGGAAAAGGGCATCGACCACCAGTATATGCTCTTCCCCGATGAAGGGCACGGCTTCGCCCGCCCGGAAAACCGCCTGAAATTCTACGCCGCGGCGGAGGAGTTTCTGGCGAAACATTTAGGAGGACGATTCGAGGGAGAAGCGGCAAAATAGTAAGGATAAAGGATGAGGGATGAAGGGAAAAGGATCTTCGTTGCGAGCGGAGAAAGAGGGCCATGGTTATGCAGATTGCCATAATGGAAACGTAAAAGATTCCCGCATCCCGGGAATGACATTACCTCCAACCCGTCATTCCCGGGAATGCAGGGATCTCCTTATGGCCACGATCATACCGAATGACCCGGTAGAAAACGCACGCGACAGAATAATTTTTTTATTATTTGACCAGAACATTTACAAAATATATTTTATCGTTCCAATCATTAATGATAGTCTCTCGCAAGGTTGCCTAACCAGATGAAAAAATCTTAATTCCCTAAGGAGGTGATCGAAGCCCGGTTCAGGATCAATGCATCTCGTAAGCGACAGCCAGTGAATGCGAGCTTGGGAGAAAGAGGTTTTGAGTATTGGTAAGGAGGATTTCTGTTTTCCTCGTAAAAAAACGGATGTTTTCCATCTATCAACAATAAACTCGGAGAATCCATATGAGAAAATCTATTGGAGTAATAATTCTGTTAGTTCTATTCGTATCCGTTTTTTACGCGCATGAAAGAAAAGGGAATTCCTTACAAAGCGCCCTTCCGCAAGCCGGAACGCTTGTGGTTGATCAGGCTTCTCCCCAGGATGACGCTGCAAAAGTTGTTCTCTCCCCGGTATTGAATCCCGCCCCCCCTATCGAATTAGCGCTTTTGTATGACAATGGCCCCCTGGTGAACCTTCCCGGCGGGGGGGCCGGCGGGGCGGACGCCAGCGTGCTGCAAACCGCGCTCACCCTGACGGTTTTCGGGTTCTCCCATTCCGTCGCCACCAATAACCACGTGGCCGATGACTTCACCGTGCCGGCCGGCGGCTGGACCGTTGACTCCCTGGTATTTTATGCCTACCAGACCGGCTCCACTACCACTTCTACCATTACCGGGGTTCGTTACCAGATTTGGGACGGCGTTCCCGGCGCGCCCGGCAGCAGCGTGGTGTTCGGCGACCTCACCACCAACCGTTTGACCAATACCACCTGGTCGAGCGCCTACCGGGTATTGGATACCGATCTGTTGAATACCCAGCGCCCGCTTATGAAAAACCGGGTCAGCGGGGGCTTTACCCTCGCGGCCGGCACTTACTGGGTGGAATGGTTTACTGACGGCAGCTTAGCTTCCGGCCCCTGGGCGCCTCCCATTACGGTCAGCGGTGAAACCAGCACCGGCAACGGCCTGCAATTCTTAGGCGCCAGCTCCGAATGGGTTGTGCTGCTGGACGGGCTTTTCCCGCAAGGATTGCCGTTCAAAATTTACGGAACCGGCGCTCCCTCCACCGCCCCGCGCATTGCCGTTTTCCCGGATTCCCTCATCGGCGCTTTTGTGCAGGGAGACCCGGACACGGCCACCGGCATCGTAACCATTACCAATGACGGCGGCGTTGCGGCCGGCGACCTTACCTGGACAATTTCCGAAAACCCGGTTGTCTCCTGGCTGGAAGTCGTTCCCACCGCCGGCACCACCACTGCCAACACCAGCGACGAGGTGGAAGTGAGGGTTAACGTTGCTACCCTGCCCCCGGGTACTTACACCACCAGCGTGGAAGTGAGCAGCAACGCGGCGAATGGGACGTTGAAAACCGTGGCGGTCACTATCGACGTGCTATCCCCCCCGGTCATGTCCGTGGCCCCGGCCTCGCTGAGCGCCAACCTTCAGCCCGGCCAGACCCAGGACCAGACCATTACCATTACTAACAGCGGCGACCTTCCGCTGACCTTCGCGATTGCCATTCAGCCGACCGCCGCTCTCTCCACCCGGGTCGCTCCCAGCGCCTCCGCGGCGCCGGAGCGGATTCCGCTTTCTCCGGAACAATCCGCGGCAGCGTTCGACCTGGCTCAATCGGAAGCTGGCAAGCCGGCGGTGCGCTTAGACTGGAACTACCGCCATCCCCGCGCCAACGAGAGCGACGTTCTCTATGACAACGGTCCGCTGGTAAACCTGCCCGGCGGCGGTTTTGGCGGCGCGGATGCCAGCGTGCTGCAAAGCGTCTCCCTGGCAATGAATGTACTGGGCTTCGGGCACGCCGTGGCTTCCGGCTTCCGGGTGGCGGATGACTTCGTGGTTCCCCCCGGCGGCTGGGATATCGAGAAGTTCACCTTCTATGCTTACCAGACCGGTTCTACCACCACTTCTACCATCAACAACGTGAATTTCCAGATCTGGGATGGCCCTCCCGGTGCTCCCGGCAGCAACGTGGTATTTGGCGATGTGACCACCAACCGCCTTACCAGCACCTCCTGGGCAAACATGTACCGGGTTAGCGAAACCACCCTTACCGGCAACACCCGCCCGGTAATGGCCAACGTCTGCCAGCTTGCCGCCCCGCTCAACTTAGGCCCCGGCACCTACTGGCTGGATTGGCAGACCGGCGGAACCTTAGCTTCCGGTCCCTGGGCGCCCCCGGTTACCATCAACGGGGTAACCAACACCGGCAACGGGCTGCAATTCAATGGCACCGCTTGGAGCCCCTTAGTCGATACCGGAACCACCGGAACATCCAACTTCCTGCAAGGGCTGCCCTTCATCATTGAAGGAATTCCTCCCGCCCCCTTCTGGCTGAGCACCAGCCCCACCGTCGGGGTGGTGGACGGAAATAGCAGCGTGAACGTGACCGTCACTTTCGACGCCACCGGTTTAGCCTCGGGCACTTATACGGCGGACATTGTGGTAAGCGGCGATGACCCGAACAATCCCGAAGACGTTGTGCAAGCAACCCTGCAAGTCGGCGGCTGCACCCCCGGCCTGCTCGGCGATATTAACGGCGACGACGCAGTGAACTCCCTGGATGCGCTGCTGATGCTCTCCTACGACGCCGGACTGCCCCTGCCGCAGCCCTTCCTAGACCGCATCGCCATCGGTTTTGGCGACGTGACCGAAGACGGTTTGACCAACTCCACCGACGCGTTGGTCACCCTGAGCTGGGAAGTCGGCTTCCCGGTGCCTTTCCCGGTGGGAACCACGGTATGTCTGCCCGCGCCGGCAGCATTGGGTAAGTCAACGGTTCGCCCGGCTGCACAGGGAAGCGAAGTGCAGGCTTACGCCGGCCTGAACTTCTCCGGCCAGACCCTGGACGTGCCGGTGATGATCGACATGGCCAATTCCGGCGAGAAATTAGGCAGCTACACCATGAGCATGTCCTGGAATCCCGCCCTGTTGGAATTCAGCGGCTTCAGCGGCGGAACTACCGAGGGCTTTGCCGACCCGGTGGTGAATGACCTCAACGCCAGGCAGGGCCGCTTAGTGGCTGCCCACGCCTATCCCCAGGGCGCCGGCGGGGAAGTCAACGTTCTGAATGCCCGCTTCATGGTCAAGGGGAGCGTGGAAGCGCTTCCGGCCAATCCCCTCACCCTGAACTTCAGCGCCATGGCCGCGGCGCGCAGCTTCACCGACCTGCTCCCGGCCGTGAAGGTGCTGGACGCCATCGCCGAGGCCCCGGCCAGTTTCGCGCTGGAAAACTATCCCAACCCCTTCAACCCGGCCACGGAAATCCGCTACCAGCTGCCCGAAGCGGTAGAGGTGCAGATCGTGGTGTATAACGTGCTGGGCCAGAAGGTGCAGACCTTAGTGAACGGCAGGCAGCAGGCCGGCGCTTACACGGTGCGCTGGGAAGGCGTCAACGAGCAGAACCAGGCGGTTCCCTCGGGCATGTACTTCCTGCGCATGAAGGCCGGCAAGTTCGTGGCCGACCGCAAACTGATGCTCCTCAAGTAATTTTCTCCCGGAGTGGCGAACTCCCTGGCGGCGTTCGCCACTCCTTTATTAACTTCCTTGAATATTCCGCGAGATTGTCCATTCTGTAAATGCTCTTCCATTGATCCGTTGTTTCCGGTTGGCTGGCAGGAGTGGAGTTTTTTCCGGAGGGTAGCGCGACGTTGAATTCACATATCGGCTATCAAAACCCTTTTGAAATTCACCGGTATTGATACGGTAAACCTTTTAAGCAACTAATTCGGAGGAAAAATGGTGTATTACCAACGCGTACTGTCAGTTTTTGCAGGAATGATCGGATTGTGCCTTTTATTCCTGGGCGCTAATCTTTTTGCCCAGCCCAGCCAGTCTAAAATCCATCCCTATCTCCAGGAACTTCTCAAAAACGCCCCGGCGGATGAAACCCTACCGGTGTATATCATGCTGGAGGACCGCCTCTCCCTGGAATATTTGCAATCCATGACCCGGGGGATGAGCAAACAGGAACGCCGCCGGGAAGTGGTGCGCCTGTTGAAACAGCACGCCGGCGCTACCCAGGGGCGGGTATTGAGCTACCTGGAAAACGCCCGCAAACAGGGGTTGATCGACCGGCTCGAAAACATCTGGTCGATCAATGTGATCGCCTTCCAGGCCAGGCCGGCGGCGATCTACGACCTGGCCCGCGATTATGCCGAGATCGAGCAAATCCGCTACGACCGCCCCATCTCCCGGGAAGAAGCGCAGGATGACCTGGGCATTTCCCGCTACAATGAAGAGAATAATATCTCCCTGGGACCCAGCTTTGCGCCGCAGCAAGGATTGGTTTTGATTCGCGCTCCCCTGGTGTGGGCGGAAGGCGACAGCGGCCAGGGAGTGGTGCTGGCCAACGTTGACGGGGGGGCGGAGTGGCGGCATCCGGACCTGGTGAAAAACCTCTGGAATAACTTGGGAGAAGATGCCAACGGCAACGGGAAGACCGTCATCTTTAACGGCAGCAGTTGGGTTTTCGACCCCGGCGACATCAATGGGGTGGATAACGACGGCAACGGCAAGGTGGATGACTTCATCGGCTGGAATTTTTCCAACAACAGCAACGATCCCTCTACGGCCAGCAACAGCCACGGCACTTCCACCGCGGGGATTTTGGTGGGCGACGGAACCAACGGAACCCAGACCGGGGTGGCCCCGGGGGCCAAGTTGATGGATTTGAACATCAACAGCGCCGGGGAATCCGGCTGGTGGGCGGCTTACCAGTACGCCTTCGAGAACGGGGCGGACGTGACCACCAGTTCCTTCAGCGCCAAGTGGTATTTCTCGCCCCAGCCCAACTATCCCATGTTCCGGCAGACCAACGATATGGAGTTAGCCGCGGGAACCCTGCACACCAACTCCACCAGCAACGACGGCAATTCTACCGGCATTCCCTTCAATATTTCCGCGCCCGGATGCACTCCCGGCCCCTGGATTCACCCGGATCAAACCCTGGTCGGGGGGATCAGTTCGGTGATCGGCTCCGCCAACGTGGAAGCTTCCACCGACGTTATTGCGTCAAGCTCTCCCTGGGGACCATTTGCCTGGGAAGATTACCAGATCAACCATCCCTCCTACCCCTTTCCCATGCCCCTGGCATACCAGGATTATCCCTACGAGACCATCCCCGGCTCCATGGGGTTGATTAAACCCGACGTGGCGGCGCCGGGCAACGGCACAACTTCACTGTCTCCCGGCGGAGGCTATTCCAGTTTCAGCGGAACCTCCGGGGCCACGCCTCACCTGGCCGGCGTCGCCGGTTTGCTGCTCTCCGCCAATCCCTACCTGGAGCCGGAAGACCTGAGCCGGATTATGCAAACCACCGCGGTGGAGAAGGGCGCTGCGGGCAAGGATAACCGCTACGGCGCCGGGCGGGTGGATGCGTACGAAGCTTACTTGCAAGCGGTTTCGGAATTGAGCGACCCCGGCGATCCCAACCCCCCCACTAACGTCTCCGCTTACAGCGATTATACCACCCCTACCTCCATGCTGCTAAGCTGGGACGATCCCACCACCCTCTTCAGCGGTGATCCGCTATTGCCCTCGCAGTTTACCATCCAGATCGAGCGCGACGGCGCGCCGCTGGCCTCGGTTCCCGGGGGAACGGAACAGTACACCGATACCGGCCTGAACGACGGGCAGCTCTATGATTATATCCTCTTCGCCAAATTGATCGCCAACGACAGCACCAGCCTGCCAATCGAAGCCTCCTGGATTGCCGGCGGATCGCCCGTTCCCGCGGCCCCGGCCAACCTGGCCTGCACGGCCACGTCCACCAGCGCGACCCTTACCTGGGAGGATCCCACCACCCAGGAAGACGGCACGCCGCTGGATGACCTGGACCACATCAACATCTATCGCGACGGGAACCAGGTTGCCACGGTAGCCCCGGGGGTGCAAACCTACACCGATACCCCGCCGCCGGGCTTCACTTACGCCTACAGCGCCAGGGCGGTGGATGACGAAACCCCGCCGAACCTGAGCGCGCCCAGCAACACCGTGGAGTGCTTTGTGGGAACCACCCCGGCATTCCTGGTCTGGGTAGGGCCGGACGCCTCCGGGGCCAGCGCCGCCAGCGGCGACAGCCTTTTCAGCGCCCTGGTCGCCAATGGGAAAAGCTCCTTTTTGACCAATGACCTCTTCGAGTTCGGCAATGATTTGAGTATTTATGACGCGATTTTTGTGGTTTTGGGGATTTTTCCCAATAACCACGAGATCGTTTCCGGCGACCCGGAAGGCCCGGCGCTGCAAAGCTACCTGCAAAACGGGGGCAGCATCTACTTAGAGGGCGGCGACTGCTTCAATTACGATCCTGAAGTGGGCGGCTACAACATCCGCCCCTGGTTCGGGCTGAACGACGGGCCGGACGGCAGCGCGGACGTGAGCGGGGTGACCGGCTTGAACGACCTCTCCGGCTTCAATTTCGCTTACACCGGGGAGAACAACTGGATGGATGAATTGCAGCCCAACGGTTCCACCTCCATCTGGAAGAACAGCGCCAACAACGATTTGAGCGGGGTGTTCTACGCCGGTTTCGGCAGCGGGAAATCCATCGGGGTAGTGCCCTCTTTCGGGGGGCTGGTGGATAATCCCGAGCCGCTGAACCCGGAAAGACGCGCCCTGGAAAATTACGTTCGCCAATACCCCGCGGAGCCGGAACTGCTAAAAGCGCGCCCGGAACGGGGCGAGCGACCGCCGTTTATCAAAAAAGCGGCTTACCCGGAACAGAGCCAACCGCGGAACCGGGAAATTCCCTTGTATAGAGTTACTCCCAACGGGGTGGAGATATTGGCCAACACCAAGGAAGACGTGATGGCCGCCTACCTGGATCTGCTCATCGACGTTAGTTGCACCACCGGCCTGTTGGGCGACGTGACCGGAGACGACGCGGTGAACTCCACCGATGGTTTGATCATGCTCTCCTACGACGCGAGCCTGCCCCTGCCCCAGCCCTACCTGGATCGCATCGCCATGGGCTTTGGGGACGTGACCGAAGACGGCTCCACCACTTCTACCGACGCCCTGGTCACCCTCACCTGGGAAGCCGGGCTGCCGGTTCCCTTCCCGGTGGGCACGGTGGTGTGTCTGCCCAACCCGGCGG
>CAZFVV010000001.1:12462-164107 GCA_964522165.1 uncultured Calditrichaceae bacterium | reverse complement strand
CCAATAAGTATCTGAAGGCGGAAAATGCCGTGCAGGTGGTGGTGCGGTAGGAGTGCAAAACTTCAGTTTTGCAGGTTAGAGAATCCGCCCATATTAACCGGAGCGCAAGTTTTGCGGGGAGCGGAGCAGTGCGATAGGAGTGCAAAACTTCAGTTTTGCGGGGTAGAGAATCCGACGTTATTAGCGGGAGCGCAACACTTCGGTTTTGCCGGAAGCGGAACAGTGCGATGGTAGTGAGGGATAACGGAGTGTTAGTGGAATGCAAAACTAAAGTTTTGCACTCCTCGGTGGAACGTTTAATTTCTCAAAACAAGTGCAAAACTGAAGTTTTGCACTCCCAAGTCGCCATGCTGAAAAAATATTCTCATGCGCCCGCGCATCTGTTTTTAGACGATATGCCCTATTTTATCACCGGGGCGATCTACCAGAAACGCCATCTTTTGAAAGATGTGGGCATCAAAGAGATATTATGGAGACAGATCGACGCCTGCTTTCAGCAACATCAATGGGAATTACAACATTGGGTGATTTTGGATAACCATTACCATCTGATGGGCCTCAGCAAAATGGGTGAAGAGCTTCCGCGAATCATACAGGGTATTCACGGAGGAACTTCCACACCCATTCGACGAGCGACCGGGGCGCCAAAACCGATCTGGTGGAATTATTGGGATTACTGCCCGCGAAATGAGCATGACTACTATGTGCGCTTGAATTATTTGCTGTGGAACCCGGTGAGGCATGGATATGTGGAAGATTTAAAGAATTATCCTTTTTCCAGTTTCCATCAATTGCTTGAAAGGGAGGGGAGAGATAAGGTTGCCGAACAATTCCGGAAATACCCGGAATATAAAACGATCGTATTAAAAGAAGCCGAGGATGACGATTTCTGACCGGAGTGCAAAACTTCAGTTTTGCAATGCGAAGGAAGCGCCAAAGGAGTGTATGCCGGATTAATAAGAAATAAGCGTTTCAGGTGCAAAACTGAAGTTTTGCACTCCTGACTGGAATGTTTAATTTCTCAAAACCAGTGCAAAACTGAAGTTTTGCACTCCCAAGAGGAGATTCGCATGTATCGAAAATATTTTATTCCCCTTTTACTATCCCTCGCGGTTTTTAGCGGATTTGCCAACGCTCAATACATCCACCACGAGCTTAGCGTGGCCATCGACCCGGCGACGAATTCGCTGAAGGCAGAGGACGCCGTCACCATTCCTGCCGCACAACTACGCCCGGAGATGCACTTTTTGCTGCACGGTAACCTAACGGCCAGCACGCCGTCGCAGGAGATCAAAATTCAGTTGAGCAATAAGAAGCCGCAGGCGGAAGATTTTGCAGTAGGGGCAAGTCGCGACTTGCCCTTACTGCCGGAGAACCCGTCTCTGAAGCACTACATCATTAAGCTGCCCGCGAAGCATACGCAGGATTTCACCTTCATTCTGCGCTACGCGGGGGAAATTCATCACTCCATTCAGGAGCAGGCGGAGGAGTACGCCCGCAGCTTCAGCGAAACCCCGGGACTGATCGACACCGCGGGGGTGTATTTAGGCGGCAGCACCTACTGGATTCCCTGGTTCAACGAGCAGTTGATCACCTTCAACCTGACGGTTTCGCTTCCCCAGGACTGGGACGCGGTGAGCCAGGGAACCCGCACACTGCATGAAATCGCCGGGGAGACGCAATTGATCAACGGGGTCGCAAAGGTGCGCCGCACCCGCTGGGAATCGCCCCAGCCCATGGAAGAGGCCTATTTGATCGCTGCGAAATTCAGCGAATACCAGCGCAGCGCCGGGGCGGTGAGCGCCATGGCCTTCCTGCGCACCCCCGATGAAAATTTGGCTAACAAATATTTGGAAACCACCGCCCAGTACTTAGAAATGTACCGCCAGTTGTTAGGGCCCTTTCCCTTCGGCAAATTTGCCCTGGTGGAAAATTTCTGGGAAACCGGCTACGGAATGCCCTCCTTCACCCTGCTGGGGGAAAAGGTGATCCGTTTTCCCTTCATCCTGCACTCCTCCTATCCCCACGAGCTGCTGCACAACTGGTGGGGCAACAGCGTGTACGTGGATTACGATTCCGGCAACTGGTGCGAGGGGCTGACTTCCTACATGGCCGACCATTTGATCAAAGAGCAGCGCGGGCAGGGCGCGGAATACCGCCGCTCCACCCTGCAGCGCTATACCGACTACGCCAACGCGGAGAACGATTTCCCGCTCACCCGCTTCCGCAGCCGCTACAACGCGGTCACCGAGGCGGTGGGCTACGGCAAAACCATGATGATGTGGCACATGCTCCGCCGGGAGGTAGGCGACGAGCAGTTTATCAAGGGTTTCCAGGCTTTCTACCGCGCCAACAAGTTCAAACGCGCTTCGTTTGAGGACATCCGCGTGGCGTTTGAGCAAGAGACCGGGCGGGATTTCAAACCCTTTTTCAGCCAGTGGGTGGAGCGCGCCGGGGCGCCGGATCTACAGCTTTCCAACGTCAGCGTGCAAACCGTGGAAGACGGCAGCGTGGTTAATTTCACCCTGGCGCAGATCCAGCCCGGCGATCCCTACGCCCTGGACGCGCCGGTGGCGATTTACACCGACGGCGAACCGAAATGGCAAATCGTAAAAATGGCGGAAAAAGAGCAATCTTTCCAGGTGATCGTGAGCGGGCAGCCGCTGCGCATCGACATCGACCCGGAATTCGACCTCTTCCGCCGCCTACATTTCAACGAGATCCCGCCCTCCTTCTCGAAAATCTTCGGAGCGGAAAAAGTGTTGATTTTACTGCCCTCCAAAGCGCCGGCCGCTATTCTGGAGGGATACAAATCCCTGGCGGAAAGCTGGGCATCGGACAGCGGTGGCAAAATCGAGGTTGATTCCGACGAAAAGGTGAATGTGCTGCCGGCGGATAAGGCGGTGTGGCTGTTCGGGCGGGAAAATCTCTACCGCCATATCATCGAGCGGGGAGTTCAGGGGTTAGATGCGGAAATCAGCGAAAGCGCGGTGCGCTTCGGCAAAACCGTTATTCCCGATGAGAATCACAGTTTTGCCATTGCAGTGCGCCATCCTGCCAACCCCGCCTCCGTGGTGGTGTGGCTGACCTCCGCAAGAAGCGACGCCCTGCCGGGGCTGGGGCGAAAACTTCCCCATTATGGCAAATACAGCTACCTGGCCTTCGAGGGGGAAGAGCCTACCAATATCGCCAAAGGGGAATGGCCGGCGGTGAATTCGCCGCTTTCCGCCTTGATTCGTAAGGCGGATGGCTCCCTGTCGCAAGAAATTCCCGGCCAATTACCCGCGCGCGAGGCGCTGGCGAAGTTAGGGGCGGTATTTTCTGAAGAAGCGCTGTTCGCGCACGTCAACTATCTCGCCGGTGAAGCGTTAGAGGGCCGCGGTTTGGGAACGCCGGGGCTGGACATGGCGGCGGAGTACATCGCCGAGCAGTTCCAAAAAGCGGGATTGCAGCCCGGCGGGGATAACGGAACCTATTTTCAAATCTGGAAGGAGATGGCGGGCCGGGAGCAGCGAGAAGTCACCCTGAAAAACGTCATCGGGGTGCTGCCGGGGAAAAAAGCGGAGTGGTCGGATCAATCCGCGGTCATCAGCGCCCATTATGACCATTTAGGGCGGGGCTGGCCCGACGTTCACGCCGGGGACGAGGGGAAAATACACTACGGCGCGGATGACAACGCCAGCGGCGCGGCGGTGCTGATAGAGCTGGCCAACCTGCTGGCGAAGAGCGTGGAGCCGGATCGCGCCCTGGTGTTTGCGGCCTTCAGCGGGGAGGAAAGCGGTTTGTTAGGCTCGAAGTATTACGTGCGGAATATGAAAACCTACCCGGCCGGCAAAGTGATCGGGGCGCTGAACTTAGATACCGTGGGGCGGTTAGGAGGCAACAAACTGCTGGTGCTGAACGGTTCCACGGCCCGGGAGTGGAAATTTATCTTCATGGGATGCAGCTACGTGACCGGGGTGGAATCGGAAGTGGTGACGCAGGACTTGGACGCCAGCGACCAGGTGAGCTTCATTAACGCCGGGGTTCCGGCGGTGCAGATTTTCGCCGGGGCGCATACCGATTACCACCGCCCGGACGATACGGCGGACAAGATCGACGCGGCGGGCCTGGTAAAAGTGGCCACCTTTGTGCGGGAAGCGGCGGTGTACCTCAGCGAGCGCGATAAGCCGTTAGAGTTTACCGGGGAGAGAAAAGAAGCCGGAGCGCCGCAGCAGGGCGGGGAACGCAGGGCGAGCACCGGCTCCCTGCCGGATTTCGCTTACACGGGGGAAGGGGTGCGCATTGCGGAGATTTCGCCGGATTCCCCTGCGGCAAAGGCGGGGTTGCAGGCCGGGGATATCATCATTCAGTTGGGTGGGCGCAAGGTGAGCAACCTGCGGGAATACTCCGAAGCGTTGAAGCATTTCGCGCCGGGGGATGAGACGGCCATCGTTTACCTGCGCGAAGGGAAGCAGGCCAGCGCGAAGATTATCCTGGCGGCGCGGTGACGCACCTGCGGGCGTTAAAGAGCGCAGTTGACACATCCGATAATTTTTCTTAACATTAGGCGCTACAATCATCGAGCGAGGGTAACATGTTTTACAAACTCAAAAAGCATCGCCCTTACCAATATACGCCGCGATTTTACAAACCGGAAGCAGACAGCAAAGAGCGCAAACCGCTCCGTTTTCAACGCACGCGCGGGAAAGTCAGTACCTTTTCAATGGTTTTTTTCTTCATCGTAATTTCATTGCTGGTGTACGTGTTGCACCTGTTGACCCAAATTGCCAAACCTTAGCAGGGAGACTAAAATATGTTTCAAATCAGCGAGGTTTTGAAAAAAGTCCCCTTCTTTCAAACCCTGGGTCGGGACGGCCTCGATTTTGTGGTGGAACGGCTTAAATTCAAGCCCTTCGACGGCGATGAAGTGATTTGCAAAGCCGGGGACCCCGGCGACCAGATGTATATTATCATCAGCGGCAAAGTTAAAGTGGTGGTGGCGCCGGCGGGCGGGGGCGCGGAGACCGTCATCGCTTACCTGGCCAGCGGGGATTACTTCGGGGAGATGGCGCTGTTGACCGGGGAGCCGCGCTCCGCTTCCGTGATCACCACCGAGGCGTCGGAGATGTTCATTCTCAACAAGTCCGATTTCGACGTCATCATCGAGCGCTTTCCCTCGATTACCCTCAGCATGGGCAAGATCATGAGCCAGCGGCTGCGGGAAACCCTGCAGAAGGCGGCGCAGAAAGGCTCTGCGAATCTCTCTACGGTGAAGGGCGACCTGGTCGATAAAAAGCTGGTGGAAGTATTGAAATTTTGCGAGAGCAACTCCCTGAACGGAAGGGTGGTGGTTCAGCATGAGGATAAGACCGGGGAATTCCATTATGAAAAAGGAGAGCTGCAAAAGGTGATCCTCGGCGCTCTTCCGGAAGACAGGGCCCTGGATACCATGCTCAACTGGCAGAGCGGCAGTTTTATCATCGAGCCGCGCCCGATCAAAATGGAAGGCGTTAAAGCGCCGAAGGATTCTTCTAAAGAAAAACACGTCATCCTGATCGTGAATAACAGCATGGTGGTGCAAAAACTCCTGCAGCGCGCCTTCGACAGCATGGGCTACGAGGTGTACGCCGTGGAAACCGCGGCCAAGGCCATGAACCTGGTGCAGTCGATCCAGCCCCACCTGGTCATCAGCGACACCAAGCTGCCGGATTCTTCCGGGAGCGACTTTGTGGGAAAGCTGCGCGGGGTTACCGAGGTTCCGGTGGTCATGTTGACCGAAACCGCTAATCGCGCCCTCCATGAAGGGCAGATCAAAAATCAGCCGAACATCCATTTTACCAATTCCCAGGAAATCGGCGAAGTGGTTAAAATTGTAGAAAGGGCGCTGGGGTAAAATAGTGTTCAAGTGTCATCGTGTTCGGGTGTTCGAATGTTATAGTGGTTTGGTTTTGAGTTTCGGTTTTCCCCCGGCTCCTGGTTCTTTGAAACCCGAACACTAACACACTAAAACACCAGAACACTCGAACACATGAATAGCATTGAGAAGGGCGAAATATTGCACAATAACCATAACATCTCCCCGGAATTGCTGAAGAAGGTTTATTCGATATGTTTCGAATACGCCGTTTCTCTGCTGGGGAAAAAAAAGAGCGGGGAGCTGCTCTATTCCAGTTATCATACCATTTTGCCGTATTTTCAAGCCCTGGAAAAATTCGTGCCGGATGCCCGCTGGGAACTTGACATCCGGATCGAGAGCCTTTCGGAAAAAGAGTTGTTGGCGTTCACGGTGTGGATTCAGCAATTCATCCGGGAATTGAAAAGTTTCGTGGTGGGACTGGGGAATTTCAATATCACGCACCTGACCGGGGAGGTTAAAGAGGATCTGGAGCAGATCGGTTTTTATGAATACTACCGCCAGGCGGAGGAGCTGAAGTATTGATGTTTGGTAAAGTGACTAAAGTGCCTGAAGTGAGCTAAAGTGAACTAAAGTGAACTAAAGTTAAAGACTAATTTTAGCCACTTTAGTCACTTTTAACTTTAGTCACTTTAGCTCCCTTGAATTGCTTCACCACCGGAATCATCTAACAAAGGAAACCCATGCTGGATCTGAAATTTATTCGCGAAAATCCCGAACAGGTTAAAAAAGGGCTGCAAAATAAAGGAAGCCTGGAAGACGTGAACCGGGTGCTCCGCCTCGACGGCGAGCGGAGAGACATTTTGCAAAAAGCGGAGAAATTGAAGCGCGACCGCAACCAGTTCTCCGAGCAGGTTAGCCAGCTCAAAAAACAGGGCAAAGACGCCGGTGAACTCATCGAAAAAACCCGCGCCATCGGCCAGGAAATCAAAGAAATCGACGAGCGGTTGAAATCGATAGAAACTGAATTGGCCGACTGGTTAGACCGTTTCCCCAACCTCCCCCACGAAAGCGTGCCGGTGGGGAAAGATTCCAACGAAAACGTGGTGGTAAAAGCCTGGGGGAAAATCCCGGAATTCGATTTCGAGATTTCCGATCACCTGGAGATCGGGGAGCGGCTGGATATCTTCGACTTCCCCCGGGGCGGCAAAATCAGCGGGCGCGGTTTCCCGGTGTACAAGGGCATGGGCGCGCGGCTGGAGCGCGCGCTGCTTAATTTCATGCTGGATTTGCACGGCAGCGAGCACGGCTACCGGGAGATGTTTCCTCCGTTTATGGTCAACCGCGCCAGTATGCGCGGCACCGGCCAACTGCCCAAATTGGAAGAGGATATGTACCAGTGCGAGAAGGACGATCTCTTTCTCATCCCCACCGCGGAGGTACCGATTACCAATCTGCACCGCGATGAAATCCTGGAAATCGACCAGCTCCCACTCAAATACTGTGCGTACAGCGCCTGCTTCCGGCGGGAGGCCGGTTCCTGGGGCAAGGAGACCCGGGGATTCCTGCGCCTGCACCAGTTCAACAAGGTGGAAATGGTGAAATATACCCTGCCGGAAACTTCTTACGAGGAATTGGAATCGCTGCTGAAAAACGCCTGCCGGGTGTTGGAGCTGTTGGGACTGCCCTACCGGGTGGTGGAATTGTGCACCGGCGATTTGAGCTTTGCGGCGGCCAAATGCTACGACATTGAAATCTGGTCCCCGGCGGAGAAAAAGTGGCTGGAAGTGTCCAGTTGCAGCAATTTCGAGGATTTCCAGGCCCGCCGCATGAACATCCGTTTCCGGCGCAGTTCTACCTCCCGCCCGGAGTTCGTGCATACCCTGAATGGTTCCGGGGTCGCCACGCCGCGCCTCCTGGTCGCCCTGTTGGAAGTAAATCAAAAAGAAGACGGGTCGGTGCACGTGCCGGAAGCGCTGAGAAAATACACCGGGTTTAACGTGATCAAGCGGGAATTATGAGGCGGGAAGCGTGAAAAACGTATTCCGTATTGCGTTATTGCGCCCCGTCTTATTACGCACTACGCATCATACATCACGTTTCACGCATTACGCCTCACGCTTTACGCACTACGCAAAACACTATGCCCAGAACCCTCTTATTCTTTATTGTAGTATTTTTTGTTACCATTGCCAGCGCCCTGTCGGTGATGCTGATCGGGTTGTTCAGGCGCCACAGCGACGTTGCTTACCGCTACGTTTTCCGCCCCTGGGCGCGGAGCATTGCCTGGGCGGCCGGGGTCAAGGTGGAGGTGTCCGGCCGGGAGCACGTGGATCCGAATCGCGCCTACGTGATCATCAGCAATCACCAAAGCCACATGGACGTGCCGGTGTTAGGCGGGTATCTTCCCTTGAAATTGACCATCATCGCCAAGAAAGAGCTTTTCAGAATTCCGATTTTCAGCCACGGTATGCGGGCGTTCGGCATCCTGGAGATCGACCGCAGCAACCGAACCCGCGCCATCCACACCTTAGAGCAGGCGGCGATGATCCTGCGGGAAAAAAATACCTCCGTGCTCACCTTCCCGGAGGGAACCCGCAGCGCCGACGGCCGCCTCCAACCTTTTAAGAAAGGTCCCTTTGCCCTGGCGAGCACCCATCGTTTTCCCATTCTGCCGGTTACCGTTTGCGGCACCTTCCCGGTTCTGCCCAGGGGCAAATTCTGGGTGAAGCCGGGGCGGGTGAGCCTGAAAATCCATCCGCCTTTCCATCCAGAGGATCATGGCGCCGGAAACCGGGAAGAGTTAGTCGAACAAGTCCGTCAAACCATTGCAGCGGGGTTGTATGAGCAAGAAAGCGCCTGAATTCAAAAATCTCACCATTGTCGCCCACCCCTTGATCGAAGAGAAACTTTCCCGCCTGCGCGACCGGGAGACGCCGCACTACCGCTTCAAATCCTTGTTAGAAGAGATCAGCCAGTTCCTCTTCTACGCCGCCGCCGCTTCCCTGGAAACGGTTCCCAGGCCGGTAATTACCCCGTTAGAAACCGTCGCCGGCCGGGTGCTCAAAAAAGAAATTTTGCTGGTGCCGATCCTGCGCGCCGGGCTGGGGATGGTCAACGGCATCTACAACGTCTGGGAAGAAGCGCGGGTGGGAATGATCGGGATGTACCGCGACCACGATACCCTGAAACCGGTGGATTATTACCTGAAGCTTCCCGACAACCTGGAAAATTACGTGCTTTTCCTGTTGGACCCCATGCTGGCCACCGGGGGAAGCGCCGCCGCCGCGCTGGGTCGTTTGAAGCAGAAAGGCGCCCGCAACCTGGCCATGATCTCCATCATCTGCGCCCCGGAAGGGGTGGCGGTGGTGCAAGAAAACCATCCCGAAGTGCCCATCTACTCCGCCGCCTTAGACCGCCAGCTTAACGAAAAAGGCTACATCCTGCCGGGCCTGGGAGACGCCGGGGACCGCTATTTTGGCAGCTAAAGGAATAAAACGATCCATCCTGAACGCAGGCGTGTTTGAAAATTCGATTGAGTACCCCCCAAACGCTTTAATAGCACACGGATGACACGGATGAGGCGGATTTTCACGGATTTTTTCAAGAGATTTTTCAAACACCCGCTTTTATTTGTACCATTCCTGGTTCTGGCGTTTTTGCTAACCGCCCGATACCCCGCCCGGGCCAATCCGCAAGAAACCGGCAGCCCTTTCGTTACCAATTACCCGGCCACCGCTTATAATGCCCACGCGCAGAACTGGTCCATCAAACAGGGGGCCGGCGGCCTGCTCTATTTTGGCAATTCCAACGGCATTTTAGAATATGACGGCGTCTCCTGGCGGCTCATCCCCACCCCCAAACGCGCTTTTATCCGCTCCCTGGGAATCGATGCAGCCGGGCGGGTTTACGTCGGCTCCGTGGGGGATTTCGGTTACCTCGCCCCGGACTCGGCGGGGCAATTGGCATTTGTATCCCTGCTGCCCCGGCTCAAACCCGAAGACCGCCGGTTTACCGACGTCTGGGATACCCACGTGCTGAACGGCCGGGTATATTTTTTGACCGACGCCCGCCTTTTCCGCCTTACCCCGGCAGGCGCGCCCGCCGGCCAGACCGAAACGGGCGCGCCGCATCATGACTCATTAGACGTTTGGACTTCCGAATCCGGTTTCCATACCTCGTTCGTGGTGCGCGGCCATTTTTATGTTCGGGAATGGGGCGCCGGGCTGCTGGAAATGGTTTCCGGTTCCCCGCGGGGCGACTTTTTGAGATTGCTGCCCGGCGGGGAGCGCTTTGCGGAAGAGCGCGTCTATGTCATGCTCCCCTATGATGAGCGGCGAATCCTCATCGGGACCCGGGAGCAGGGATTATTCCTCTTCGACGGCAGCGTTTTCACCCCTTTTTCCACCGGGGCCGACGCTTTTTTGAAGGAGAACCGCCTCTTTTTGCCGGGCGCGGTGCTGGCGAATGGGACTTTTGCGCTGGGCACGGAGAGCGGAGGCGTGGCGATCATAGATAGAGATGGGGCGCTGCTGCAAATTCTCAACAAATCCGCCGGTTTGCAGGATGAAACCGTCTCATACCTCTACCGCGACCGGGAAGGATTGCTCTGGCTGGCCTTGAACAACGGGATCAGCAAAATAGAAACCCAGTCGCCGCTTACCTTTTACGGCGAGCGCGCCGGCATCGAAGGCAGCGTTTATGATATTGCCAGGCATTCCGGCGCTCTCCATGTCGCCACGGACTTAGGAGTATTCTGTTTAAAATCCCCTGAGCCTGAAAAAAAATCTTCGCTTCCTTCCCCTCCCAATCCCCGGTTTCAGGCGGTAAAGGGCATCAACACCCAAACCTGGGCGCTGCTCTCTTTAATGGCCGCCAACCGGGATTCGCTCCTGTTGGCGGCCACTTTGGACGGGGTTTTTGAGATCGATCGCGGGAGCGCCATTCCCATTACCAACTCCACCAGCGCGTTGATCCGGGCGTTGACCATGCTGCGTTCCCAAAAAATTCCCGACCGCATCTACGTGGGGCACTGGGACGGTTTATCGGCGCTTCGCTACGATTCGCGGAATTCCCACCGCTGGATCGATGAGGGGCGCATTCCAGACGTCAATGAAGAAATTCGCACCATCGTGGAGGACCCCGACGGCTCCTTGTGGTTAGGCACCAACGCCCGGGGCGTGCTGCGGGTAACTTTTCCCGAATCTCCGGCGCTCTCCCGCCCCCGGGTGGAGCGGTTTGGCGAGGCCGATGGCCTTCCCTACGGCTGGATCGGCGTTTATCCCCACCGCCTTCGCCCCCTCTTCACCACCGACGTGGGCATTTTCAAATTTGACGAAACCGCCGGGCGATTCACGCCCGATTCAACCTTCGGGCTTTCCTTTGCCGACGGATCGCGCGACGTGGAGGTGGTTGTGGAAGACCACCGCGGAAATACCTGGTTCGGCTCCGAAGAGGCCGGGGAGGTGAGCGTGGCGCGTCCCCGCGCCGGGGGCGGCTATCTTTGGATGCGCGACCCCTTTTCGCGCATTCCCCGGGCGGCCATCAACGCCATTTACCCGGAGCGCGACGGGATTGTCTGGTTCGGGGGATACGTGGGGCTGGTGCGCTACGATTCGAACCTGCGGAATGCTTACGCGCCGGATTTCCAAACCCTGCTGAGGCGAGTGGCGATGGGCGGAGACCGGGCAATATTCCGCGGAAGCGGTCTTCCGGGAGGGGGAGAGGCCGGGAAAACCCTGCCCTACACCCGCAACCCCCTGCGCTTTGATTTTAGCGCCTCCAGTTTTGTGGTCGAGTCGGAAAACCGCTTCCAGACCTTCCTGGAAGGCTTCGATGCCGGCTGGTCGGCCTGGGGCAAGGAGAGCCGGAAAGAGTACACCAACCTGCCGGCCGGCCGGTACCGCTTCCGGGCGCGCTCCCAAAACGTTTACGAGCAAATGGGCGGCGAAGCGGTATTCGAATTCACCATCCTGCCGCCGTGGTATCAACGTTGGTGGGCTTATGCAATTTACGCCGTTTTCCTGGGATTGGCGATATTTGCGGTAGATCGCATTCAACGGGCGCGGTTGATCCGGCAAGAGCGCGAAAAGACCCGCGTTGCCCTCCTGGAAGCGGAAAATCAGCGCAAAACCGAAGAATTGGAGCAGGCCCGGCAGTTGCAGCTTTCCATGCTCCCGGTCGTTATTCCGCAGCCGGAGCACCTGGACATCCAGGTTTTTATGAAAACCGCCACGGAAGTGGGCGGCGATTACTACGATTTTCATTTAAGCAAGGACGGCGCCTTAACAGTGGTGGTTGGCGACGCCACCGGCCACGGCCTGAACGCCGGCACCATGGTCACCGCCACCAAAAGCCTGTTCACCTCCCTGGTGTCCGAGGTCGATATCCTGCAAATCCTCCACCGTTCTAATTATATCCTCAAACACCTGCAACTGCGCGGGCTGTACATGGCCCTGGCGATTGTGCGGATCCGGCAATATCGCCTGGAAATATGCGCCGCGGGGATGCCGCCGCTGCTCATCTACTCCGCCGCCGCCCGGGACGTGGAAGAATTGCAGATCAAGGCGCTGCCATTGGGCGGGGCGGCCCATTTTCCCTATCAAAAACACGAAATTACGCTTCAGCCGGGCGACGCCCTTATGCTGATGAGCGACGGGTTCCCGGAGCGCTTCAACGAAAACGGCGAAATCTTCGATTACGAACGGGTGAAATCGGTGTTTGCGGAGGTTGCCCACCGCTCGCCTAAAGAGATCATCGACCATTTCGTGCGCACCGGCGACGCCTGGGCGGGAAACCACCCCCAAAACGACGACGTCACCTTCGTGGTGATCAAATTCCGTTGAGTTCTATAGTGTTATGGTATCTTCATACTCAACCACCAAACTACCCGAACACCAGATCACTAACATACCAAAACGCCGGAACACTCAAACACTTTCGCCCCAAACATGGATCTTTACCTGCAAAACCTGCTCTTCACCGCCAATATCGTCGCCCCGATCTTCCTGATCGTCTTCCTGGGAATCGCCCTGAAGCGCGCCGGGATGGTCAACGAGAACTTCGTGCTCGTCTCCTCGAAGCTGGTTTTCAACGTCACCCTGCCGGTATTCCTTTTCATGAAACTCTCCCGCGCCGACTTCAGCCAGGCCATGAACGTCAAGCAGATCGTTTACGTGTATGCGGCAACGCTCCTGTTGTTCGGGTTGAGCTGGCTGCTGGCGGTTTTTTTCATCTCCGAAGGGCGCAACCAGGGGGTCTTTATCCAGGGCAGTTTTCGCAGCAATTTCGCCATCGTGGGCGTCGCCATCGTCGCCAACATGTTCGGCGAAGAAGGATTGGGGAATGCCGCGGTGCTGCTGGCCTTTGTGGTGCCGCTGTTCAACGTGCTCTCGATAATCGCGCTGACCGCTCCCCTGCGCAAGGATTTGAACCGCCGGAACATCTGGAGAGAAATTCTCACCAACCCGCTGATCTTAGGATTGCTGGCCGCGGTTCCGGTGGCCTATTTTCACGTTCCCATCCCGGAGCTGTTCGAAAGAACCGGGAATTACCTTGCCGCCCTCACCCTGCCCCTGGCGCTGTTAGGCATTGGGGGCGGCCTGAATTTCAAAGTGATGAAGGATTCTTCGGGCATCGCGCTCTCATCCACCTTCATCAAGTTGGTGGTTGCGCCGCTGCTGTTCACCGCCGCGGCGTACTGGCTGGGATTTACGGGAGAGGAGATTGTAGTGCTGTTCATCCTCTTCGCCAGCCCCACCGCGGTGGTCAGCTTCATCATGGCGGAGGCCATGGGTGGGAACAGCAAGCTGGCCGGGGATATCGTGCTCTACACCACCCTGGCCTCGGTGCTGACCCTCAGCAGCGGTATTTTTTTGATGAGAACCCTGGGGGTTTTTTAAACGATTGTCAATCAAAGAGCTCAAAGGATTGTAAATCCCTGGGGTTGTCTTGTCACGTAGTCTCTGACAATTGCCGGGATGAATGGGAAGCAGAGCTTCCCGCCCCTGGCGTCACGATGCAGAGCATCGTGACGAGCATTGTATCGGGCAACTCGTTGCGATCCCGGATAAGCCGGGATCGCAACGCAATTGGAAGAGGCCATTCATGCGAGGAACGTTAAAGCCACGAGTGAAGATCTGCTGCATCAGTAGCCTTGCGGAAGCGTGGCAGGCGCTGGAGTGCGGGGCGGCGGCGCTGGGGCTGGTGGGAGAAATGCCCAGCGGCCCGGGGGTTATCTCCGATGCAGCCATCCGGGAAATCGCCCGGCGCGTTCCTCCCCCGGTGGCGACCTTTTTGCTGACCAGCCGCACCGACGCCGCGGGGATCATCGAACACCAGCGAGCGGTGGGAACCAACACCATCCAGATCGTGGATGCGCTGAAAACCGGCAGCTACGCAGACCTCCGCGCCGCCCTGCCGGGCATTCGCATCGTGCAGGTGATCCACGTTTCCGGCCCCGAATCGCTGGAAGAGGCGCGGGAGGCAGCCGCGCAGGTGGACGCGCTGCTGTTAGATTCCGGCAACCCCCGCGCCGTGGTGAAGATATTGGGCGGCACCGGAAAAACCCATAACTGGGAGGTCAGCCGGGCGATCCGGGAGAGCGTGGAAATCCCGGTTTTCCTGGCCGGGGGGCTGAACCCCGCCAACGTGCGGGAAGCGATTGAAACCGTTCAGCCGTTCGGATTGGACGTGTGCAGCGGGGTGAGAACCGGGGGTAAATTGGACCGGGTCAAGCTGGAGCAATTTTTTGAAGCGGTGAGGGAGTAAAAAATGCCTGGAGGCCGTTTTATGCCAAAGGCATGGCTTGCGCCAAAACTTGCCACAAAGCCGCCAGGGCACAAAGAGATCACGAAGAAGTATTGAAAAACTTCGTGGATACCTGGTGATTTTCCTGGCCTGGTGGTATGAATCAGAACTTTTGAAACGGTTTTCTGGCAACAGGGAGTGGGAGATGGCATCGCAAAAAACGCAGGCGTTATCTCCTCGCTTTGATGCGCCGCAGCAGGTCGCGTTTTAGCGCTTCCGGAACCGGCTCCTCTTTGTAGGTATCCTTGCAAATATTCACCGTCAGCTTTACCGACTCGATATAATTGCGGCACTCCGGGCAGTTGGCCACGTGCTCGTGCAATTCTTTGCACATGGGGCTTTCGAAGTCGTACCCCAGGTAATTGCAAAGCTGATCGACGACTTTTTTGGTATGGGGACTCATGAGATTTCTTCCTTGCTCACTTCATTCATGTACTCGGCCAATTTCTCCCGCAAGTACATGCGGGCGCGTTTCAGGCGCACTTTCACGTTGGTTTCGGTAATGCCCAGGATTTTGCTGGACTCCTTGATCGACAAATTCTCCAGGTCTCGCAGGATGAACACCGAGCGGTAAATCTCCGGCAGGGAGTCCACTGCTGCGTCCAAGTGCCGGCGGAATTCCACGGAGAGCATCTCCCGCAGGGGCAGGGCCTGCCATTCGTGAATCGTGGTGGTATCCGGGCGGTCGAATTTTTCCTCGAGGTCCTCGTCGCTGAGCACGGTGCGCCGGTCGCGGCGCAGCTTCATCAGGCTTAAATTGGTGGCGATGCGGTACAGCCAGGTAAAAAAATCCGCTCTCCCGTCAAACGTATGGATCTTTTCCAGCACTTTGATAAAGGTCTCTTGCAGCACGTCCGCGGCGTCGTCGCGCCGCCGCAGGATGCGCAAGGCCAGGTTGTAAATGCGCTCGCTGTAGAGATTTACCAGCTCCGTAAAGGCCTGCTCATCGCCGGCCTTTGCCCGCCGCACCAGTTCCCGATTATCGCTTTTTTCCATTCCCAATACAGCCTGTTTGATTTGAGTCCGCTCCAAAGGTTACAAACTTACGCGATTTCAGGTTAAATTCAAATACCCGAATTTTTACTCCGCTCCATCTACCTGCCCTGTTTATCAAACCCGGTCAAAATCGGGGCTTTGGAGGGTATGTCCAAACTCCCATTTTTTCTGATTCCCGCCCGCAAGCAGAAACTTCCCTTGCCATTAATCCTGCCGATCCAACCAACCCGATCGAGATCCAAAAAAATTGCCAGAAACAATTCCCGCCTCATCCCGTTTATGCAACTGTTTTTCAGCCGCTTTTGCGCGGGAATATGCCATGGTATCCAGTGTATCGACACGGGAGAAACATCATGCTTAAAAGGAATTTAAACGGAATTTTGATCCTTGCCGCCGGCCTGGCCATTGGGCTGTCGCCGGCCCGGGCCCAGGAAGCCCTGGTAAAGATAGAGCGCATCCAGCCGGAGGAGATCAGCTTTGCCGGCTTCGTGCTCGACAATCCCCAGGAAATCACCATCGAAGCCGTCGGCGCCCACCGCCACAGCCGCCACTGGATCGCCTCCAACGCCTGGATTCTGAACGCCGATACCCGGGAGATGGTCTGGGAGCTTACCGACGCCAATTCCAAATGGAAAAGCCGCAAACTGCGGGAATACCGCGACGCGGTGTCCCTCCCCGCGGGAAGGTATGAAGTCTATTATGGATTTTTCCCCGAATACCAGTTCGAAGGAGGGTGGAGCATTTCCAAATTTTTCTTCGGCGACCGGGACAAATATGATGAAGCCTACCAGGAGTTTAAGATCACCGTTTATGGAAAGGGCAAAATGTTCGACCGGGCGGCCGTGGGCAATTATCAAAAACAGGTAAAAGAAAAAGCGGTAGTGGCCTTGAACGCCGATCGCGACGATCTTTATCTCAACCAGGGCTTCAAGCTCGACCAACCGGTAGAATTGACCATTTACGCCACCGGGGAAGCCCGCCCGGACGGGACTTACGATTACGGGTGGATCATAAACGGCGAGACCCGGGAGCAGGTCTGGAAATTCGGCCACCGCAATACCGAATACGCCGGGGGCAGCGAAAAGAATCGCATGGTGCGGGAAACCTTGACCCTGCCGGCGGGGAATTACGTGGCCTTCTTTGTGACCGACGATTCCCATTCCCCCATCGAATGGAACGCCGCTCCCCCTTACGACCCGAGTTTCTGGGGGATTTATATTTTCGCGAAAGATGAATCCCGGGGGAAAGCCGTGCGATTATTCGATTACCAGGATATTCCTTCCAAAAACGTTATCTTCGAATTCACCCGCCTGGGCGACGAGGAATTCATCACCAAAGGATTCACCCTGAAGAAAGATATGGATATCCGGGTCTATGCCCTGGGTGAAGGCCGCGACGGGGACATGTTCGATTACGGCTGGATCATTGACGCCAAAACCCACCGGCGCGCCTGGGAAATGCGCTATGAAGAGACCGAGCACGCCGGCGGAAACAGCAAAAACCGGCTCTACGACCGGATCATTCTTTTGCAGAAGGGCAGTTATATTCTGCATTTTATCACCGACGATTCCCACTCTTATAGCGACTGGAACGCTTCTCCCCCTTTCGATCAGAAAAAATGGGGTATAACCGTGATCGCCGCCAGCGACAATTTTGATCCCAAAGACGTGGCCGACTATACCGAAGAGGCAGACGCTTCGGTCCTGGCCATGATCGTTCGGGTGGGAGACTCCGAGAATCGAGAAGTTTCCTTCACCCTGGAAAAAGATGGCGACGTGCGAATTTATGCCCTGGGCGAAGGCCGGAACGGCAATATGTTCGATTACGGCTGGATCGAAGATACCAAGGGCAAAATCGCCTGGGAAATGACCTATCGTAAGACCGCCCACGCCGGGGGAGGCGCCAAAAACAGGTTGTTCGATGACACGGTATTCCTGAAAGCCGGCAAATATGTCGTGCATTATGAAAGCGACGATTCTCACTCTTACCGGGATTGGAACGATGATCCTCCCCGCGACCCGGTCAACTGGGGCATCACGGTTTATAAAGTAGCGCATTAATCCCCGGCGGCAGTGTTCCCTTGCCAAACTGAAGTTTTGCACACCGAGGTTTATAAAATAGACCATTAATCCCGGGGTGAGTGGTGGAGTGGTGAGTGGTAACGGCGAGACAGGTTACTTCTCACCACTCCACCCATCATCACTCACCACTCCTTTTCCTTCCGCCTTGATTAATTCCTCCTCAGGCAATATATTCGTTCAACCCACATATAAAACAGGAGGAATTATGCGTTCATCGGTGCGATTTTTTTCTCAGTTTCTCTGGTTGCTGTGCTTCGCCAGCGTGGTTTTTGCCCGGCCGGAAACGGAGCTTGCCCAACTGCTCTACCTGGCGGAGACCCAACCGGAGATCGAAGCGCAGGCCAAGCAGCTTGCACGGCAGAATAACCTGCCCATCAACCTTCAGTTATCCGATGGCACTTTTATCGAAGCGCGGGGGGTGAAAGACGGCCAGCCGTTGTATGCGGTGATGCGCAATCCTGCCCATCCGGCAATCGGCGGGGAAGCGCTGAATTTCCGGGAAATCCGCTCCCGTTTTGATCTCTCGGATGCCCGGATAAACTATGGCGCTTCTTCGGTCGGGGCGAAAAAATCCTCCCGCGCCCCCATCACCGGGGAGCTGCTGATGGTGCTGGAGTCCACCAACGATCAGGTGATGACTTTCGACCCCGTCACCGGCGACCTGGTAGATATTGCCTTCATTCCCACCCCTCCCGCGGGAGTCTTATCCACCCCCATCCAGGCGCAGCAAACTGCCTGGGGAACCATCACCATCTCCGACCAGTTGACCGACGTGGTGCAAGAATTTGACACCAGCGGGGCTTTTTTGGGGACCCTCGCCCCGGTTGGGGGAGCGAATCCCGCCATTTTGGATAACATTCGCGGGCACGTCTATCACCCGGGCACCGGCAACCTGCTGGTAACGGTTGCCAGCGGCGCCAACCAGGACGCGATTGCGGAATTCGACCCGGGCGGCAATTACCTGGGGAATTTCGTCGGCAACGCCGTCGGCGGAATTGACGGGCCCTGGTGTATCTGGTTCCGCTCCGCCCCGTTAGACGTTTTAGTAACCGGGGATGGCCACGACTCGGTGCTGCAGTACGACACCAGCGGTACGTTCCTTTCCGTCCTGGCTCCCATCAACAATTTCCCTGAACAGGTGGTCGAGCTTTCCGACGGGAATATTGCCGTGGCGAATTTCAGCGGCACCCAGAACGGCGTGGTGATTTTGAGCTCGACCGGAACTTTCCTGCGCACTCTTACCGGCGTTTCCGGCAACCGCGGGGTATGGGAGCTTGGGAACGGCAATCTTATGACCACCAACGGCACCGGCGTTCACGAGATCGATTATAATACCGGGGCGTTGATCCGAACGATTGTCTCCGGGGTGGGTGCTCGGTTTGTTTCTCTTTACAGCCCCGCCGCCTGCACGCCCGGGTTCCTGGGCGACGTGAACGGCGATGACGTGGTCAACTCCACCGACGGATTGATCATGCTCTCTTACGACGCCGGCCTGCCGCTCCCGCAGCCGGTTTTGGACCGCATTGCCATTGGGTTCGGCGACGTGGATGAGAACGGTTCCACGAATTCGACCGACGCGTTGATTACCCTGACCTGGGAAGCCGGCCTGCCGGTGCCTTTCCCGGTAGGCGATCCGGTGTGTTTACCCCTGGATGGCTTACCGGCTGGCCCTGCCCAGGGCAAATCCTCTTCTCCCGAAGGGACAGACTCCCGCCGCACCCTCCGGCAGGGGGACACCATTGCAGCATTTGCGACGCTGAACCCCGCAGCGACCGGCAATAGTCAGAACTTTTCCGCGGCGGTGATGGTGGATATGGGCAATACCGGGGAAAAATTAGGCAGTTACACCGTTACCCTGCAATGGAACCCGGCGCACCTGCAACTCCTTAATTATCGCGGGGGCAACGCGCCCGGCTTCGGCGACCCGGTGGTGAATGATGCGAAGGCCCGGGAAGGCCGGTTAACCGTCGCCCACGCCTACCCCTACGGGGCGAACGGTTTGGTGAACATTTTGAACCTGCAATTTAAGGTGATTGGGAACGTGTCCGGCAAGGCCATTTCCCTCGATTTCAGCGCCATGGCTGCGGCGGAAACCTTCACCGATCTGCTGCCCGGCCTGCAGACCGGCGAGGGGAGCGCTGCTGCCGGGGCAGAAGACCGCCCCAACGGCTACGCGCTGGAGAATTTCCCCAATCCCTTCAATCCCGCAACGGAAATTCGCTATCGCCTGGCGGAAGCAGGGCCGGTGCAAATCGTCATCTACAACCTGTTAGGAGAAACGGTGCAAACCCTGGTCGATGAGACCCAACCGGCCGGCGCTTATACCCTGCGCTGGGAAGGCCGGAACGACCGGGGCCAAGCGCTGCCTTCCGGGATGTATTTTCTGCGCATGAGCGCGGGGAATTTCCTGGCGGAACGCAAACTCTTATTGATGAAGTAAGCAGTGGCGGCCATTCGCAAGCGGCGCATCACCGGAGATGCGCCGCATTTTATTCGGAATTTTGATGAGTGCCCGTGTCCATCCCAACCTTTTTTAACCTCTATTGGATATTTCCTCTTAAACGTGTAAATTCAACCGTTGCCGTAAGGATTCATCGGCAATGTGCAACGGTTTGCCGGGGGGAGGCGCGGCCTGGCTTCCCCGGGGATGTCAACGCTAAGGGAAGGATTGAAAAGATGTTTTTTCAACGGAACCGAACATTCCAGTGGTTATGCACTGTGCTGGCGGGCGCGCTCGTTTTAGCCGCGGGAGGCTGCTCCACTCTCAGCCAATTGTCCAACATTCAAAAACCGACCCTTTCCGTGGCGGACGTACGCTTTACCGGGATAAGCTTCGATGCAGTCGATCTGGCCTTTGACGTAAAAATCCGCAACCCCAACCAGCTTTCCGCCACCCTGGCCGGTTTCGACTATGATTTCAAAATCAATGACAATTCCTTCTTGAAAGGCCAGCAGGAGCAAAAACTGGCCATCGCGGCGCTGGGAGAGAGCACCGTGGAGGTGCCCCTTACCCTGAATTTCAAGGATATCTACCAGACTTTCGGGAGCCTGAAGAACCAGGACAGCTCTGCCTACCAGATGGATTTAGGGTTGGATTTTGATCTGCCGGTATTAGGAAAAACCCGAATTCCGGTGAGCAAAACCGGCTTTTTGCCCATGATCAAACTCCCGGCGGTGAAAATTGCCTCGGTGAAGGTGAACCAAATGGGCCTGGGCGGGGCAGACCTGGAATTGAACCTGGAGATAGATAATCCCAACGCCTTTGGGGTGCTGGCGAAGAATTTGAATTACGATTTTTCGGTGAACGGCCAAGCCTGGGTAAAGGGAATCGCCCCGGAACAGGTTCGCATTGCCGAAAAGGGACAAAGCCTGGTTCGCATCCCCATTTCATTAGACCTGCTTAGCATGGGCCAGGCGGCGTTGCAGCTTTTATCCGGCAACCAGACCGTGGACTATGTTTTCCAGGGCAAAATGGACGTGGATACCTCCCTTCCGGCGTTCAAGAACATCAATTTGCCGATTTCAAAAAGCGGACAGCTCAAAATTACCCGTTAAGGATTTCATTCCCGGCTACCACGGAGCCATTGTAATTCCTCCGGGTGCCGGCGCTTCAGGGGGCAAGGAGGCCTGCGAAAATTAACCTCGTAAACATAACGGAGGAGAATCTTATGATCAGTTTTCTGTGGTTTCTGTTGATTGGCCTGGCGGCGGGATGGCTGGCGGGGAAAATCATGAAGGGAAGAGGGTTCGGGCTGGTGGGAAACCTGGTGGTTGGGGTAGTAGGGGCGATTTTGGGCGGGTGGCTCTTCGGAGCGCTGGGACTTGCTCCCCAGGGCAGCCTCGGCTCGCTGATTACGGCGGTGGTAGGCGCGCTGGTGCTGCTCTACATTGTCGGGCTGATCAAAAAGGCCTGAATTGCCGGGCGAGGCACTTTTCAGATTTTATTTTGCGTTGAGTTATAAGGTCGAATTTTCTAAATTCTTCCCCGGAAGCAGTGAAGAAGTTTATGAAGATGATTAACTTATTTCACTCAAAAAAACACAAAGGAGGCTTGTGTATGGAACATCGTAACAGTTTCTTTCTTCTGATTGCAGCTCTTTGTCTGGCCCTGGTATTGTCCGCGCCTGCGCAAGTGAAGACCCATGGAACCGCTTTTGGGCTGGCCGTGGGAACCGCCATCGGTGATTCGGACCCGGGCACAGACGACTTTTCCGGCATTTATGCCCATGGATTATTTCGCTATAGCCTGATCGGGCCGTTGGAGGGGCAGCTTGGCATCTCTTTCCCGGTTTCCTTGAAACGCGAGGATGATGAGTTTGCATACCGCACGGTTATCACCAGCTTGGATTACCGGTTGTTGTTGAGATTCCTGAACCTCCAGCAAGCCAGTGTGTATCTATATGGCGGGCTTGGAGGAGTGTATTACCGGGTCAAAGAGCAGCCCAGCCAGATTTCCCCGGAGACCAATCCCAATGGCTGGGCGCTGAACTCCCCGGTGGGGCTTGGCCTGCAATTCGGTTTGTCGGACCGCGTTTCCCTGGAGTTAAGCGGCGGCTATAATTTTGTGTATTCCGATGATCTGAACTTGATCAGCGGGGATGACGACGGGGGCACCGCGGATTATGATAATGACGCGTACTGGAATGCCGTGGCCGGGCTGACCTTTAGCGGCGAAGATGAGAACGCCGATGCCGATAAAGACGGCCTGACCAACAAGATAGAAAAACAGCTCGGAACCAACAAAAATAACCCCGATAGCGACGGCGACGGGCTGCTCGATGGGGAAGAATTCACCACCCATCAAACCGAGCCGCTAAAGGTTGATAGCGACGGCGACGGCCTGAGCGATTACGATGAAGTAAAGACCCACAACACCAATCCCCGCAATGCGGATAGCGATGGCGACGGCTTAGATGACAAAGCCGAAGTGGTGACCTACGGAACCGATCCCTTGAAAGCGGATACCGACGGCGACGGCCTCAACGACAAAGATGAAGTGATGACCTACAAGACCGATCCGAAAAAGGCTGACACCGACGGCGACATGCTGAGCGACGGCGATGAAGTGCTGAAATACAAGACCGATCCCATGAAAATGGATAGCGACGGCGACGGGCTGAACGACGGCGACGAAGTGACGACCCACAAGACCGATCCGAACAAAGCCGACACCGACGGCGGCACCGTTAACGACGGGATAGAAGTGAATCGCGGCTCCAATCCGCTGAATCCCGATGACGACGTGATGAAAGTCGCTGCCGGCGCTTCCATCGTGCTGGAAGGGGTTAACTTTGCTACCGGCAAAGCGGACATCACCGCGGAAAGTGAAGTAGTTCTGGAAAAAGTTTATCAGGCGATGAAAAACTTCCCGGACGTGGTTGTGGAAATTCGCGGTTATACCGACAGCCAGGGCCGGCGAGAGGCCAATATCCAGCTTTCTCAGCGCCGGGCGGACGCGGTACGGCAGTGGATGATCGCTAAAGGAATTGATGGCAGCCGCATGACCGCCAAGGGATATGGCCCCGATAATCCCATCGCCGATAACGGCACCGCGGAAGGCCGGGCCAAGAACCGCCGCATCGAATTTTACCGTATCAAGTAATCAGGTATCCCTCCCCTGACAAAACAGCGTGCCTTTGCCCGTTTGAGCAAGGGCACGCTGTTATAACGTAAAGAGTGAGGAATTTATATTGCAATCGTCCGTCGATGACCACTACTACAAAGGAGTTAAGGATGCGTATGCGAGAGTATCTTGGTTTTCTATTGATTTCCATGCTGGTTCTTGGCGTTTCCGCCTTTTCCCAGGATGAAAAAAAAGAAGAAGAACCTAAATACGGCTGGAGCAAACAGGTGGTTGGGAATCTTAATTTCACCCAGAGCAGTTTCGACAACTGGTCGCAGGGCGGGGAAGATAGCTGGGCCTGGCTGTTGGGATTCAATGCCCGGGTAGAAAATGACCAGGTAAAAACCAATTGGAGAAATATCGGTAAAGTGGAATACGGCCAGTCAAAAATCGGCGACGCGGAATCCCGTAAGTCGGCGGATGAAATTTTCCTGGAATCGGTGCTGTCCTATAAAATGAAATTCCACGTAAACCCTTATATTGCGGTTAACGGGCGCACCCAAATTGCCAGCGGCTATGATTATACCGGCGCAGAGAAATTGGAAATTTCCAGATTTTTGAATCCCGGTTATTTCATGGAGAGCGTCGGCTTTGAGTACCGCAAAGCAGAAACATTTCGAAGCCGCCTGGGCTTTGCCCTCAAGCAAACCCTGGTTACGGAAGAACAATTTGCGCCGCTTTACACCGATGAAAGCGATACCGAAACGCTCGAAAAAATACGCAACGAGGCGGGTCTGGAATCGGTTAGCGCGTATAACCGCAAAATTACCCCTACCATTGTGTTTGCCACCAGCCTGGAAGTATTTTCCAATTTGAAAGCGTTTAACGAGATCGATACGCGCTGGGATAATCTCATTTCTGCAGAGGTTGCCAAATACGTCGCGGTCAGTTTTGCCTTCCAGATCTTTTATGATCGCGATCTCAGTATCAAGCGCCAGCTCAAGCAGGTTCTTTCGGTAGGATTGACCTATAATTTCTTGTAATCATTCGCGGTCATTTCTCCGCATCGGTTTTCAAATCCCCGGCGGGTTATCCCTGCCGGGGATTTGCTTTTATGTTCCTCAAGGTTAAAAATTACCCTAAACAGTGCTGTTCCCGCCGGTTGGCCGGAACATATTTATTGATAATTCACCCGGGCAGATATATATTCCCGGCGTTTTGGACGGATCTTAACCATAACCCAGAGGAGTGTACCCGTGACCCGTGAAGAAATTTTGAAAATCTGCCTGGAAGAGGACGTGCGCTTTTTGCGCCTGCAATTTTCCGACATTTTTGGCATCAACAAGAACGTAGAGGTACCCGCATCCCAATTTGAAAAAGCCCTGGAAGGCCAGGCAGCCTTCGACGGTTCTTCGGTGGACGGGTTTTCCCGCATCGAAGAATCCGACATGCTCCTGGAGCCGGATTACAACACCTTCAATATTCTGCCGCTGGATAATCCCCATGGGAAAATCGCCCGCATCATCTGCGACGTCAAAAATCCCGATGGCAGCCCCTTTGATGGCTGCCCGCGCCAGGTCTTGAAACGGGTATGCGAAAAAGCCGCAAACATGGGCTACACCATGTTTGCCGGCCCGGAAGCGGAATTCTTTCTCTTTTTGATGGACGAAGAAGATAACCCCACCCTTAAAACTCACGATGACGCCGGCTATTTCGATATGGCCCCGGCAGACCTGGGCGAAGAAGCCCGCCAGGAAATGGTGAATGTGTTGATCAAAATGGGATTTGAAGTGGAAGCGGCGCACCATGAAGTTGCGCGCGGCCAGCACGAGATCGATTTCAAATACGCCGACGCGGTTACCACCGCAGATAACATCACCACCTTCAAATTCATCGTACGTAACATTGCCTGGAAGTACGGCCTGCACGCCACCTTTATGCCCAAACCGGTCTTCGGCATCAACGGTTCCGGTATGCACACCAACATGTCGCTGTTCAAAGACGGGGAAAATGCGTTTTACGATCCGAACGCGGAATACCAGCTCAGCGACGCCGCCAAATATTACGTGGGCGGGATTCTCACCCACGTCAAATCTTTCCTGGCCATTACCAATCCCCTGGTAAATTCCTATAAGCGATTAGTGCCGGGATACGAAGCGCCAGTCAATATTGCCTGGTCGGAGCGCAACCGCAGCCCCCTGGTGCGCGTTCCCGCCAAGCGCGGCAAGAGCACCCGCATCGAAGTGCGCGTGCCGGATCCCTCCTGCAATCCCTATCTGGCCTTCGCGGTCATGCTCGCCGCGGGGTTAGACGGCATCGAGAAGCGGATTATCCCCCCGTCCCCGGTTAACCGGAATATCTTTGCCATGAGCGACCGGGAAAAGAAGCGTTTGCGGATCGAGGCGCTACCCTCCAACCTGCTGCGGGCCGTGGAAGCGATGGAAAAGAGCTCCCTGGTGCGCGAAGTGTTAGGCGACCACATTTTCTACCACTTCATCAGCGCCAAAAAGCAGGAGTGGCATACCTACATATCCCAGGTTCATAAGTGGGAAATCGACCGCTATTTAACGCTTTATTGAAGTGCCTAAAGTGAGCTAAAGTGCCTGAATGAACTAAAGCGGCTAAGCTGAGTTAAAGGGAAGCCGTTGTGAGGATTACCGGTTGTTTCAAATGCCCGGCGGGAACATTCACAAACTCATAAAAGAGTGCCAACTTTAGTCACTTTAGTTCACTTTAGGCACTTTAGCCACTTGCATTCAGAAGGGATTATTTTGGCTTGACAAAAATCGGGGTGAACCCTATTTTTTACCCTGACAAACACAGGTTGAAGAGCGATGGCGCTTACCAGGCGTGAGAAAATCGTTTTGGGCGAAGTAGTTCGCCAGTTTATCATCAGCGGTATGCCGGTTAGCTCCGCGTTGATCGCCGAGAAAAGCAAGTTGGGAATGAGCCCGGCAACGATCCGCAATATTCTGGCCGAATTGGAGCGCAAAGAATACATTTCCCAGCCCCACACCTCTGCCGGGCGGGTTCCCAGAACCGCGGCCTATCGCATGTATGTGGACAGCTTGATGAAGATGTCGCGGCTCTCCGGCGAAGAACGCGAACAAATTTGCCAGACCGTTCAGCAAACCGCCAGCGAGTTCGAAGACGTTTTAAAAGAGGTCACCCGCATCCTTGCCCAGGTGTCCCACCAGTTAGGAATCCTGGTTTCCCCGCGGATAGAAGAGGGTATTTTCCAGCGGTTGGAATTGATCGACCTCTCTGCCGATAAGATTTTGCTGGTGATGACGATTGAATCCGGTTTCGTCAAAACGGTGCTCCTGGAAGTGGATTTCACGATTTCACCCCGCAAGATACAGGTCGTCAGCCAGATTTTGAATGAGCGACTACGGGGTTTGAAGGTGGCCGAAATCCGCAGCCGGTTTACTGGAATCGTGCGGGATATCTGGAACGAAGAAAGCGGCCTGGTTCAAGTATTTGCCCGGAAGGCCGACCGGCTGTTCGATTTTCGGGAAAATATCCGTCTCTACTTCATGGGAACCCACCACATCTTCCAACAGCCGGGGTTTTCCAACGTGGAAGCGGCCTCCTCGGTGGTGGAACTGCTGGAAAACCGCGAGGTCATCGTTCACCTGCTAGACCAGGAGACCGAAACCGCCCCGATTACCGTTAAAATCGGGGAAGAAATAAAAGAACAGAAGATGCAGGAGTGCAGCATCATCAGCGCGCGCTACCGGGTCGGCAACATCCAGGGCATCCTGGGCATTATTGGCCCGACCCGGATGAATTATAACAAAATTGTGCCCCTGGTGGATTTTACAGCCCGCACGATTACCAGCGTGCACGGGAAAAATTAATACCATCCGGATTGGCCTCCCCGAACTCCGCAAGCACACAGGAATATACGTCAATGGCTGCAAAAACAGACTATTATGATATTTTAGGGATCTCCCGCGAAGCATCTCCAGAAGAGATCAAGAACGCCTACCGCAAACAGGCCATGAAGTACCACCCCGACCGCAACCAGGGGAATCAAGAGGCGGAAGAAAAATTTAAAGAGGTCGCAGAAGCTTACGAGGTGTTGAGCAACCCGGATAAGCGGCAGCGCTACGACCGTTTTGGGCACGAGGGGGTTAAGGGCGGCGGGGGGTACGATTTTCAGCACTTCGACCTGGCCGACGCCCTGCGCATCTTCATGGAAGAGGGATTCGGCATGGGCGGCTTTGGCGATTTGCTGGGCGGGCGCGGTTCCGGGCGCCGCGGCCCCCGGCAGGAACGAGGGCGGGATTTGCAAGCGGTTCTGCCGTTAAGCCTGGAAGAGATTGCCAGCGGGGTAACCAAAAAAATCAAGATTGCTAAACAGATTGCCTGCAAAACCTGCGGCGGAAGCGGCCATAAAACCGGCAGCAAGCCGAAAACCTGCCCCACCTGCCAGGGCGCCGGGGAAGTGCGGCAGGTTTCGCAGACGATTTTCGGGCGATTTGTTAATGTGAGCACCTGCCCGCAGTGCCGCGGGGAGGGAAAAGTCATTACCGATCCCTGCCCCACCTGCCGGGGAGAGGGGCGCGACCGGGGAGAGGAAACCGTGGAAGTGGAAATCCCCGCCGGGGTGGTCACGGGCAATTTTTTGACCGTCCCCAATAAAGGAAACGCCGGCCCCCGGGGCGGCCCCAACGGCGACCTTCACGTGGTGATCAACGAGAAAGAGCACCCCATCTTCGTGCGCCATGGAAATGACATTATCTACGATCTCTACGCCAGTTTTCCGGACCTGGCCCTGGGAGCGGAGGTGGAAATTCCCACCCTAACCGTTCAAGAGGAGAACCGGCATCTTCCGGCCGAGAATCCGGACCGCTACCAGAAAGTCAAGATCCAGATTCCACCGGGAACCCAGCCCGGCAAGGTTTTCCGGCTGCGCGGCAAAGGAATCCCGGAATTGCACTCCTACCATAAAGGGGATTTGCTGGTGCAGGTTAAAGTTTGGGTTCCTACCCGCCTGGAACAGGGCGAGAAAAAGCTGCTGAAAGAACTGGCCGAATCGGAGAACTTTATCCCCCCCAAAAAAGAGAAGGGATTTTTCCAAAAATTCAAGGAAGCATTGAATATTTGAATGCGTAATTCGTATTCCGTATTCCATTTTTATTACGCTTTACGTTTCACGCATTATGCATACACATTCATCATCATAAATCACGCGTTCATTCCATGCACTTTACGGCTTCACAACAGAAGGGCATCCTGTTTATTCTGGTGTTTTTCCAACTGGCAGTGGTGTACCATGTATTGGATAGATGGCTGCACCCGGTTCAAGCCTATGATTTTTCAGCATTCGAAGAGAAATTTTATACCCGCTACGACAGCATTCAAAACTACCTGCAGCAGGCCGATTCAAACCGCATCGTCTTACAAGACCCTCGTCCCCCGGCTCAAAACCAGGCCTCCCCGCTGGCTCCGGCGCTGCCATTAAAACGCTCTCCGCAGCCGGGCGATCAAGCCCGCCGGCTTATCAATATCAACACCGCCACGCTGGAGGAATTGACCGCGTTACCGCGCATCGGGCCTAAAATTGCCGCCCGCATAGTGGAATACCGTTCGCAACACGGCGCTTTTGCGGCCAAGAAAGAGATTACCAAAGTGAGAGGAATCGGCGCTAAAACTTATGAACAAATTCAACATTTGATTACGGTTGAATAACCCCGCCTCGGAATCGGGTTTGTGTAATCAATGTCACTGAGATAGCGGCGCCGGCGGAATAGTATGTGGATACGCGGCCGTGTGCAGGTGATAGATGAAGAAGTTAAATACCGCAGACTGATAACCGGCAACTAAACGAATGGAGTGTTTATGAGTTTGAAATTGTGTTTTATGGCAGTTGCGCTTGTTGTTTTCACGATCTTTTCCTGTGCGGATCACATTACCGAAAGCCGCGACGCCGCTAACGGCCCGGGGCATTCGGGCAAAAAAGCGCCCGCTAATGTTCAGGCGATATTCGACCAATCCTGCGCCCTCTCCGGCTGCCATCGCGATTTTCAACGCCCCTTTCTAACCGCCGACGTGGCCTATGACAACATCGTGGGAGTGCCGAGCACGCAAAGCCCGAGCCTCAATTTTATCGAGCCGGGCGATCCTTCCCGAAGCTATCTTTACTTGAAGATTACCGGCGGGAGCGGAATCATTGGCACGCGCATGCCCCAGGCAAGCCCCCCGCTCCCCGCGGCGCAGATCGATACCATTCGGGTATGGATCGAAAACGGGGCGCCTTCCGAATAAGCACCTTTTGAGGCTCCCCAAACGGCTTCATATAAATCCCAACAATCAATCGAAACCGCTAATAGATGGAGAAAATGATGAACGATCATCGGATGAAAGTTCCCCGGAGGAGAAACCCGGGGGTGAAAATCTCCCGGGTGAGAATTCTGTGCGGGATATGCCTGGCAGGTTTGCTCTTCGCCACCGCGCAGGCGGCGGAGTGGCAGGTGGATAAGCAATCGAAAAACCTGGTCAAATTTACCTCGGAAGTGGTGGTGCTGACTTTCGACGGGGTGACCGATAAAATAGACGGCTTCATTTATTGGGAGGGAGAAAAAGCGTTTCCGGAAAACACCCGGATGCGCTTCGAGGTAGATCTGAATTCCATCGAAACCGGCATTGGCAAGCGCGACCGCGACATGCGCGACGTGCTGGAGACCGGGAAATGGCCGTTCACCTCTTTCGAGGGAACCCTTAGCAGTGTTCAACCGGTCGATTCCAGCCACAGCGCCTACAACGCCACCGCAAAGGGGAAAATCTTCATTCACGGGGTGGAAAAAGAGATCGAAGTGCCCGGAACCATTACCATGGAGCAGGGGAAAATGCACGTTATCGCGGATTTCATGGTGCGATTGAAAGATTTCAACATCGCCGCTCCTTCCCTGGCCGCGTTCGTCAAAGTGAGTGAAGAAATCTTTCTCCACCTGGATTTTTACCTGAGTGAAATCAAACAATAGCGTTTGAGGCGCTGCAATCAATGATACCAGAACCGGTTTAGCCCCTCAACAACCCAAATATTGGAGGAAACGTCTTGAAATCTACAATCCTGTGCATGATGGTTTTTCTGCTCTTCCCGGCGCTGCTTTTATTCGCCCAACCGCAGTGGAAACGCAGCGAACCCGCCAAACAAGTCGATCTGGAATTATTCCACGCAACCATGACCGGGAATTTTCCCACCACCGAAACCATTAATAAGGGGGATTTTCAGTTCGAGATTTCCCACCGTTTCCTGCCTCCCATTAACCAGGGGTATGACGCCTTATGGGGATTGGACGGGCCGGTGAATATCCGCCTCGGCCTGGGGTACGGCATCACCAACCGTTTTATGGCCACGCTCTCGCGCAGCAACGTGATGGGCAACGTGGATTTGCAGCTTCGCTATAAACTGTTACAATTCCGCAATAATGTTTTGCCGGGGGTGGTGGCGCTGCAGGGCGGGGCGGCCTGGAATACCAATGTTCCCGATAACCTGGAGCGCGAGAGCGCCGATCCGAAGAATTTTCAGTACTACGCCCAGTTGATCTACAATGTAATGTTCCTGAACAAAAAATTAGGGGTCGGCCTGGTGCCCTCGTACCTTTATAACAGCGATATTTTCAGCGAGGATTACGAATACACCTTCACCCTGGGGAATTATTATCAATACTATTTCAATATGAAATACAGCGTCTGGGTGGAATACAACCCGATCATTACCGGCTACCAGGGGCCGATCGAGTACGGAAAAGCCGAAAAACTCCATAACTCCCTGGCGCTGGGGTTCGACGTGGAAACCGGGGGGCATTTCTTTCACCTTTTTATCACCAATAATTCCTATTTGAATCCCTCCCAGTTCCTGGTGGGAGCGGATAGATCGGTCAGCGACGGCGACTGGCGGATCGCCTTTGCGATCACCCGGCATCTTTAGACGCTGCGAAGGGGAGCGTGCATTAACATATCTCATTAACAGACCTCAAAGGTTTCTGAAACCTTTGAGGTCTTATCTCCTATACTACTGCCCCGCAAACGCCTTCATCAACTCCCGCACATCTTTCACCTTTTCCAGGTTCCAGATCATCTCCACCATGTGGTCGCGTTTGGTTTGGGAGATTTTATCTAACACCATGGAATCGAATTTTACGGTGATCTCCTCGTCGCTGAGGGGGTTGCGGTAGTCGCCTTTGGGGAAATCCACTTCCGCTTCGAAGGAGCGCCCGTCTTTGGTGCGGATGATCGCCCCGGCAGGCTTTTTGGCCGGGAACATCTTCTCATAGCGCGGCTCCGCCAGCACTTTGACGCGGTGGATCATATCCCGGATATCCGGGGCGTTGATGCGCTCGTCGGTGAATTGTTCGGAGGCCAGCTTGCCGTCTAAAATCAGCGCCGCAACGCAGTAGGGCAGGGAGTGGTCGGCGGTTTCCCGGGTGGTGGGGTGATACTTGGAAGGATCGGATAAAATATCCGCCGCCCGCGCCACGGTTTTGATGGTGATTTCTTCGATATCCGCGCTGGCAATTTCATGCTCCCGGCGGATTTTCAGCAGCGCGGAAAAGGGCGAATGAGTGAGCGCCTCGGTGGGGAAGGCCTTCATGGAGCAGCGCAGAATGCGGTAGGGATCTTTGCCCAGCCCGCGCACCAGTCCTTCCACGTCCCACTCCCCGCCGACGATGGTCTGCGCAAGCCCCTCTTTACCGTCGATGGCGTGGGCGGGGCCTTCGTAGCCGCGTTGGGCTAACTCCGCGGCAATCACCCCGCTCTGGGTGGCTAAAGGATCGACGGTGTTTTTCATCATGGTCAAATGCCCGGCGGTTACGCAACCGAAGGTGGCGTGTTTGGAAGCGGAGATGCCGATGGCATGGATCATCTGCTCCTTGCTCAATCCCATGATTTTTCCCGCCACAACCGGGGAAACAAACGCGGTCAGGGTGGCGTGGTGCCACTTTCGCTCCCGGATGCCGGGATGGGCGATCTCGCACATGCGCATCTCGAATTCGTAGGCGAGGATGATGGCAACGATCAAATCCCTGCCGCTTTTGCCCAAAATTTCCGCCGGGGTCAGCGCCGCGGGAATGATGTCCGAGGGATGGGAAGGATCTTCTTCCCAGTAAATGTCGTTGTAATCCAGGGCGCGGATCATCAGGGCGTTCAGCAGGGCAGCATGCTCGTTGGGGAATTTCAGCTTCGAATTAAAAATAGAGGCTTCCGGCTTCCCGCCGAGGTGTTTGTAATAATCCACAAAGATATTCACGTCTTTGGTAACGCTTCCCCCGTAGGCGCAGCCGACGGAATCCAATAAATAGCGTTTTACCTCCTTCACCGCTTCCGGGGAAATGTCTTCGTATTTCAAATTCAGGGCATAATCGGCAATTTTGCTGGTGATGTATTCCATGGTTTCTCCTATTTGGCGATTTGGCGATTGGGTTCCGACAAACAACTAGAGAAAATGAAGAGCATTCTTCATTTCTTCCGCTGACCTGGTTTTGATCAGGTTTAATAACCTCCTTAATTGTTCGCCAACTGAATAACGTTGCCTGTAAACTACAATAATACCTGCATGGCTTTTACCTTGCGACAGATATTCAGCGTGAAGGCGACAAAAGTCACCGACATTGAAAGTATAAAACACACGCTCTTGCGAAGCTGCATGTTCAAGCTGGATTGGGTCATCCTCACCTGTCATCCCTTCTTCAATTACGGTAGCGACATCTATTCCGCGCGCTCGAAGTCCTTGTACCAAAGCACGGGCCATGGCGTCTTCATCAATATACAAGCGAATCTGCATCGGGTCCGCCTTACGGATTTGTGGCTTCTTGTTCTAATCGCTCTGACTCGGTTTTTTCAGCAACAAGGTCGGCCTCAATTTCTTCCCGGTTGGCGTGATAATATGCCAGTGCAGTATAGACTTGAGCCAGTGTTATGTGCGAGTATTGATCAGCGATTTCTTCCGGGTTATACCCTTGTTTATACCAGGCCACAATTTGGTTGACCGTGATGCGAGTTCCGTCAATTCGCAATCGGCCTCCGCACACATCAGGCGAGCGAACCAACAAAGCGCCAATTTCAGTGTGTGTCATTATGATCTCCTGTTTTTATGCAAAACTACATCCATCTGTTTTTCAAAGCAACGGGTGATTGCTGGAAATTCCCTTTTTCCATTCCCCGGGTTTTGAACAGAAGTGATCGGAGGAAACTGAGATTGGGTTTTTCTCCGTTTCCTCAGTTTGCTCTTGTTGAATTCTCGATACTTCGCACTAAAACACCATAACACTTCGCACTTCTATAACTTCCCGGCCACCGCTTCCGCCATTTCCATCGTGGTATTCTTCCCGCCCATATCATAGGTGCGCACCTTGCCTTCTTTGATCACCGCGGCAATGGCGTTCTCCAGCCGCGCCGCTTTGTCCAACTCGCCTAACCAATCCAGCATCAGCTTGGCGGCCAGGAAGGTGGCAATGGGATTGACTTTGTACATTCCGGCGTACTTGGGCGCGGAGCCGTGAGTAGGCTCGAACACCGCGTATTTGTCGCCGATGTTGCCGGCGGAGGCAAACCCCAGGCCGCCTACCAACTGCGCGGCGAGGTCGGAGAGAATGTCCCCGAACATGTTTTCCGCCACCATCACGTCGTAATCAAAAGGATTTTTCAGCAGCCACATGGCCTGGGCGTCGATGTTGGTTTCATAGAAAGGAATGCCGGAATATTCTTTTGCAACTTTGCGGGCGGTGCGAATCATCAGGCCGCCGGTTTCTCGCAGCACGTTGGGCTTGTCCACCACCGTAACGGATTTGCGGTTATACTTTTTGGCGTATTCGAATCCCTGGCGCACGATGTTGGCGCACATCTGCCGGCTCATCAGCCGGGTGGACATGGCCATATTCTCCAGCCCGAATTTTTTGAACTTCTTCATCTTGGGATGGTGCTTATCCAGCACGCTGAACACCTCTTCCGGAATGGGATGGAATTCCACCCCGCCGTACATCCCTTCGGTATTTTCCCGGAAAATCACCAGGTCGATGCCCTCTTTGAAGTTCAGGGGATTGCCGGGATAGGCTTTGCAGGGGCGCAAATTGGTATGCAGGTTGAACTCCTGGCGCAGGCGCACGATGGGGCTGAAATAGTCATAGCCCTTGCCGCGCAATTGGGGATCCAGCTCTTCCTGCGCTTCTTCCTTCGGTTTGGAGGTGATCGCCCCGAACAGGGCGCAGTCGGTTTTTTTCATCAGCTCGATGGTGCGATCCGGCAGGGCGTTGCCCTCTTTGCACCAGAATTCCCAGCCGATGTCGCCGTGAAGGTATTCGGCGTCCAGTTTCAGCGCGTTCAGCACGATGCGCGTCGCTTCCATTACGTCGTTGCCAACCCCGTCGCCGGGCAGCCAGGCAATGCGGTACTTGGCCATAGGGGGGATCTCCTTGAATTAAGTGAACTAAAATGACTAAAGTTAAAAGTGAACTAAAGTGACTAAAGTGATTTGGAATGAGCTGAGGTGAAGATTGCCAGGAGTTCGCTGCACTCATCATAGTCGGCTTTTACCTCTTCTCTGGAAAACCAACCTACATCTATGATTACTTCCAACCACTCTTCCTTCAGGGGTATTCGGCAGTTTGGTTGAGAGATGAATGATCCTGACGGCAAATAGCCGGGTGCGCTTCTCCAGTTCCTTTCCAAACTGTTTATTGTCCAACTTGGCCTCCTCCTTTAAAAAGTGACTAAAGAGACTAAAGTGACTAAAGTTGAAAAGCAGCATCAGGCACTTTAGCTCACTTTAGTCACTTTTAACTTTAGTCACTCTTCATTTCACCAATTCAAAGTCAATAAAATCCGCGTGGTGGAAAATGATCGCCTCCGGGGAGCGTTTTTCGCCTGCGCCCTCCTTGCTGTGCACCGCGATAATGTGCATCACTTCCGCGGGCACTTCGTGCTTGAATGACAGCCCCACCCCGCTGAAAGGATGGCGCAATTTCATCCCGTAATCGGATTTGATGATGGTTCCATCGGGCTTTTTCTCGAATTCCAGCAGTTTTGCCACGTCCGCTAACAGCGCCCCGGCGACCAGGTAGTCGCGGTTGACCGGGGTTTTGCGCTTTCCGTAGGCTTCGGTAAGGATGTCGTCGCAGGCGATGCACATGCGGCAAACCACCCGCACGTGCTCCAGGAAGCTGATTTTGACATTATCCGCTAACAGGGTAAAGGGGATAGATTTTAATTCTTCCACAGTCCATTTGCGGTAGTCAGTGGCATCCTGCCAGACCTTCACCACCTTTTCGCGCAGGGACCCATCTTTTATTTCATTTATTTCCGGCAGTAAATTCAAAATCTCTTCGCGATTCATATTTCTTCTCCGTTTAAATGAATTGTGTTCGTGTGTTCAGGTGTTCATGTGCTTAAACAATTTGGCGATTTGGTGATTTAGCGATTCAATATTAACGCGCCGTTCTATCTTTCAATCGCCCAATCACCAAATCACCCAATCACCAAATATCTAAATACCCGAACATATCTTTGGTATTTACAAATTCTCCGGCAGCGGTCTTTCCGCCGGTCCGTCGTATTCGTGATCTTTCGGATCGATGGCGCGCATGGGTTTCTGGCGGGTTTTCTCTTCTGCGATATGCGCCACCAGCCCGGGCAGGCGGGCGATCATGAAAAAGGCGTTGGCTAACTGGGGATCGAAATCCATCTCGCAGAGCACCGCGCCGATGGCCCCGTCCACGTTGATGGGCAGCGCTTTGCCGCTGATCTCGGCGAATTTCTGCTCAATCGCCCGGGCCAGGGGGATATACTCCCCGGCGATGCCGTATGCTTCCGCTAATTGGAAAAGTTTGGCGGTGCGGGGGTCTTTGGTGTGCAGGCGATGGCCGAATCCGGAGAGGATTTTTTTCTTCTCCTTGTAAGTGCGCACTAACTTTTCCGCCGCCGCTTCCATCCCCAGGTTCTCTTCCGCCATGATCTTTTTGGCCTCGCGCAGAATATACATACAGTCCTCGATTGCCCCGCCATGGAATTTGGAAATCGCCAGGATGCCGGCAGCCACCGCAGCGTTGAGCGGCGCACCGGTGGAGGCCACGGTTAATGCGCTCAAAACCGAGGGCGGGGTGGCGCCGTGATCCACGGAAGAGGTGAGCATCGCTTCGATCATTTTTCCGGCGTTTTGGGAAGGAAGCTCTCCCTTGAACAACAGATAGACCATCTGGCCGAAACCCGCTTTCCCCATCAACTCATCCAGCGGGTAGCCGCGAACCAGTAATTTGTTCGGCTCTACCCGGGTAATAGAGGTTTTCCAATGAAGCTCGCCCATGAGGTTCTCCTTTTATTAAGGTAAGTGACTAAAGTGAGCTAAAGTAGTTTTTAACTTTAGTCACTTTAGCTCGCTTTAGTCACTAAAAATTTCCCAGCACTTCCAACGTCTCCGCGGGGATATCGTTGAAATTCTCTACCACGTGGGCGCCCACTTCGCGCAGACGTTTCACCTTGCCCTCCCAGGTGCCGGAATTTCCCTCCACAATCGCCCCGGCGTGGGAGAAGCGGGTGCCTTTTTTGGCTGCCCGCCCGCCGATGTAAGCGATCAGCGGCTTGGTAAATTCCCGGTTTTGGATCAAATCCGCTACCATTTCTTCCTGGGAAGTGCCGATTTCCCCGAACATCACCACCGCTTTGGTCTCCGGGTCTTGCTCGAACAGCTTAATGATTGCCGGGTGCGGTAGCCCCACTACCGCGTCGCCGCCCACGTGCACGATGGTGGACAGCCCGATGCCGCTTCTGGAAAGATAATAGGCCAGGGAAGAGGTCATCCCCCCGGAGCGGGAGGTGACGCCCACGCTGCCGGGTTTGAACCACTCCCGGGCCGCCTTCGCCCGCCCGCCGATCATGCCTAACACTCCTTTGCCGGGGCTGAGCACCCCTAAGGTGTTGGGGCCGACGAACTGCGCCCCGTATTCCTTCGCCTTGCGGGAAATTTCCAGCACGTCGTAGATGGGAACCCGGTCGGGCACTAACACCAGCAGTTTAACGCCGGCCTCGATGGCCTCCAGGGCCGCGTTCTTCACTAACGGGGCGGGCACGAAAATCGCGCTGACGTCGATGCCGCCGCTTTCTTTCACCGCTTCTTCCACGGTATCGAACACCGGCACGCCGAGCACCTCTTCCCCGCCCTTGCCGGGGGTGCAGCCGGCGACCACTCTGGTGCCGTACTCCATCATCAATTGGGCGCGGCTCATACCCTCCCGGCCGGTTATTCCCTGTATCAAGACCCGTTTGGTTTCGTCGATCAGTATGCTCATTTTATCGCTCCATTTTCAGTGGTGTTCCAGTGTTCAGGTGCGCAAGTGTTCTGGTATTCTGGTTACTCGAACACTATAACATCATAACACCTGAAGACCCCAACACCCAGCTCTTGCTAACTTTTTGCCCGGTATTCCTCCAATCCCGGGATGGGCAGTTCCACGTACGCTCCTTTATTGCCGTGGAAATAGCATTCTAACTCGCAAGCCAGGCACTCGGTGCATTTTCCTTTGGCGGCTTCCTCCTGGGTGATCGCCAATACCGGTTTGCCTTTTTCCAATTTCAGGATTTGCGGCGCACAGGCAGGAACGCAGGGCTGGTTCTTACAATCCGCGCAAAGCGCATGGTCGAACAACACCCTTCCTGTGATGGTTTTAAATTCATAAGGTTTTTGGGCATCTTTCAGCAAATGGCGGGCGGTCAGGCCGTTTTCAGGGTAGCGAACTTGTTGGGTTTTATGCTCCGCAATCAGCGCCTCCAACCGTTCCGCGCAGAAATCCGCCGGATGGTCTTTTTTGTATCCCTCTACTTTCACCGGCAGGTCGGCGGTGTAGCGGGTGAGGATATCCACTGCTTCGTCTTCCATATTGCCGCCCAGCCGGATTACCGCCGGAACGCTGAGTTTATCCTCCCGGAAGGCCTTCACCAGCCCGCGCGCGGAGTTGACCTGCTCCTGGGAGGCCACCCCGGAACCGCTGCCGAAGTACCCGTCGATATTTTTCTGCGAGAGCAGAATCTTCGCGGCGCGATAAACCTTCGAGGCCGGCGGATTGCCGGAGGTATCTGTAAAATTAGCGATCTTGAACCCCCGCTTCTGCACCGCGTCCATGGACATCATCGAGCCGCCTCCCCCGGCGCCATGGAAGCCGATAAACCCCTCGCCTTTCTTGAATCCCTGTTCTAATTGAATAAAGTAGAAAGTGCCCCGGAAATCGTTCTTCTCCACCGCGTAAGCGATTTTATCCAGCGGGGTGGGGGGGTGGCCGAACTCCCGGGCGATCTCGATGCCCAATTCCGGGTGGCGGAACACCGCGTAGTCATCCACGGTAATGCGGCAGTCCGCGGCCAGGAAATTACCTTCATTGGTGATGACAATCGGGTTGATCTCGGCGGATCTCGCTTCGTATTTCCGGGCGACTTTCCATAATTTTACCAGCATGTCCGCCAATTTACCCTGTTCGTTCCCGTGAATGCCGGTTCGCCGGATCAAATTGCGGGCCTGGTAATCTTTCAGGCCCTCCACCACGTCGATTTTCATCCGCCCGACCCGGTCGATATATTTGAGGGCAATTTCCTCGATGCCGGAGCCGCCTTTGGAAGAGAAAATGATCTCCGGCGCCTTCGCGGCGTCGTTGATGATAATGCCGCCGTAAAATTCCCGCTCGATCTTCAACCGTTTTTCCACCAACAGCACTTCCACGGGGAAGTTGTTGACCGACTTTCCGAACAACTCCCGCGCCTTTTGGAACGCTTCCGCGGGGGTTTCCGCAAACTGGATCAATCCTTTGGCCAGCCGGCTGGTGGTCCAGGCCTGCGCCTTGATGACCACCGGCTGATTCATCTCCGCGGCGATGTGCTGCACCTCTTCCGGGGAGTACGCCGCTTTTCCCTCGGGAATGGGAATGCCATTTTCTTTTAACAGCATTTTTCCCTGAAATTCATGTAAACGCGCCAACCTATCACCCCATCGGTTTAAGATTCATGTAATAACCGGAGCCTGGCAATGAATGCCCTGCTCATCCCCGCCACTCAATTGCCGGTCTCCGGCTACCGGATGTGCCGAAAAGTATATAGTTTTATAGCTCCAAAACAATGAGTTTAGTTAGCTTTAAACATGATTTTTGTCATGTTCGGAGAGAAAAAGTATCAGGGGTTGGAAAAATTTAATGTACCAGCCCAATGTGGATGATTACCCAACAAGTCACAAGAGGAATCCGGTAGGTTATTTCTTTCCAACCCCCTTACATCCCCCTGTATCCCCATAGGTGTCAAGCTAAGAGGAGCACAGGTTAAAATTCTCCTCCTTGCAGAAGGAGGAGAATTCTTTTATTTAACACCAATTCGCCGGCAGTATCATGAGTTGGCGGGCTATTATCGGGCATCCCTGGCGGGATGACGCCGCCGCTGCTGCACTACCATGGCCGCTCCGGCAAACGAACAGGTATTTTCCCGCACATCGGAATTCACAAAACCCTTGAATATTTCCCCGCCGTTCGGTAAACTCTCCCATCTTCACGCAAAAATTTTTCTATGAAACGTAACCGGGGAGTTTTCATGAACGCCTCTCGCCTGAAAAAGCAATCCCGCAACGGCAACCCGGATGAATTTCAATACCCCCTCCGCGAACCCGGGGACCGGCTGCGATTCTACGCTTACCTGTTTCTATTGCCCATCGCCCTGGCGCTGCTGATCCAGGGGATTTGCGGGTATTTGCTCTTCCCCGATCTCACCTGGGGGCATTTTGCCAGGGTCACCCTCCTCCATGCCGCGGCGCTGGGGGTGTTTTTATTCCTGCTCTGGATTCCCATTCGACTGACGATTTTGGACTGGAAAGACGCGGTGGAAAACTCCCTCATCTACCTGCGCAGTATTTTACTCCTTTTGTTGATCCTGGCGTTCTTTCCCCATGACCTGGCGCAGCACTTCCTGGCCGGAAAACAGCCCACCCGGGACCTCTCCCTGGCCTACTGGGTGTTCATCGGCCTGCTGCCGCTAATTTACTTGGGGCTGACCCGCCGCAAACTCCACTACACCGCCTTCCGGGATATCCGCGCCGCCGCCGACCCCCGCCGGCGGCGCTATTCGGAACGCTGGGTGTGGTACGAGGCGATCTCGTTTTTTACCCTGCTGCTGAGCCTGGTGGTGGTAGAGCTCTGGTTCTTAGCTACTCTCGGAATGGGTAAATTCGTTCTCCAGCCGGCGATTTTTTTTATTCAAAAAGGGTCGGTGGCCAGCAATATCAAAATCCAGATGGAGATGCTGGCCTGGTTTTGCTCTTCTTCCATTTCCGGCCTGATATTTTTCCTGAGCGCCTGCTTAGGCAACCGCTTGATCGGGCGCATCCTGATCCCGGTAACCTTCCACGAACGGGACATGCGCGGCATCATTCAAAAAACCTACCGCTATCTCTGGCATTTTGTAGGGGCGATGCTGCTCAGGCAGCCCTTTTTACTGGTCGGGGGACTGGCCATTACCCTCATCTTTTTGGGCACCCCGATCGTTTTCGTGGCCATCGGGCAGCACGAAATTCTGTCCGGTTTCACCCAGGCCGACCAGATCATCCTGGCGCTGGTGGTGTTCGTGGCCTGGTTCAGCCCCCTTACCCTCTCCGCGGTACACCCGGATGAAACCTTCGGGGAATATTTCAACCGCCGCCTGGCCGACCTGCTGATGGTGATCCAGGGACACCTGGTGGTGATCGGCTTCGGCAGCTTAGGAAAGCGGGTACTGGAGCGGGAAGTGCGCCTGATGCTCCGGGAAGACCAGCGGGATAAAAGTTTCATGGAAGTCGTAACCCCCGATTTGCGCCTGGAGAAGTTGAGCAGCTACGCGGTGGTGATCGAGCGGGATCCCCGGGACGTGATCTTCTCCGGGGAGACCAGCCTGTTAGGCCGCCACGGCGTGGTAAGCACCTGCCGCGAACCCTATAAAACCAGGGATCCCAACGGCAACATTTTTTATGATGAGCAACGGGTGCTGGCGCCGGTGATTATCGGGGAAGCGCGGGAACCGTTCATCAGCTCCCGGGTAAATCTGGAACGCGCCCGGCTTATCATCAGCACCGTGCCGGAAGAGGGGAGCGTGCAGACGATTTTTGATCGCGCCAACCAGGCCCGGGTCAACGCCATCATTTGCGTCAGCCGCAGCGACCAGATTTCCTACCTCACTTACCGGGCGCGGCACCGCCGCATCGTGCTGGTTTACCCCAAGCACAACCAGGGAACCACCCTGGGGCACCGCCTCTGGGCGGCCATGGTGAAAGTGCGCTCGATTTATAAGATGGAGAAACAGCAGTGGCCGAAAGTGCTCATCGTCGGAAACAATAAAGCCACCCAGTTCATGCTGGAAACCCTGTGGATTTACCTGCCCGGAACGCCGGGGAATAGAACCCGGATATTGAAAGAGCACTTTGCCTTCATCGTCACTTCCCCGGAACAGTCCATCGGCTACCCGATCTTAAAAGAGGAGGGGAAAAACCAGCCCTTCGACCTGCGCTGGCCGGCGCTGCTGGTAACCAGCAGCCGCTTTCCGTACCAAAACGGCGAATCGCCGCTGGATATTAGAGACTTTCTCCAGCTTACCCGTGTGGTAAATGAAGCGGACCAGAACGCCATCCAGGCCTGCATCGAGCAGCACCAGCCGCACATTCTGGTGCTTAACCATGATGAAGTCGATAAATCGCCCCTCTTAGTATCCCGCTGCGTGCGCGCCCTGGAACGGCTCAAATCCCAGTATAAAGAGAAATTTCATCTCCCCCTGATCCTGCTGACCGCGGTGCGGGGAGATGATCGGGAACGGCAGATTTTGGGCGACGCTTCCCGGTATTATGACGCCGTGGGAAAAATGTACCGGGAACCGTGGGCCATGGATGCCAGCTATCCCTCCCCGGCCCGCTACGCCTACTACGCCCGGGAGGTGATCGGGGAGAGCATCAGCGACGCCCTGGCCGACGCGGAAGAAGTGATTGCCGGGGCGCGCCGGAGCTTTTCTATCCCCCTCGGGCGCAAAGGCTCGCTCAAAAAGGCCCGGGAAAAGGACAAACAGTTTGTGGAAATCAGCACCTGCCTACCCAATCGCCCCGGGGCCCTGGCCAATTTTTTAGCCCGCATGGCCGGCATCGAATTCGATCCTCCTAAAAAAGAGACCATCGAGGAGTTGTGGCGCAAGGGCAAAACCGATGCGGAGACTGTCGAGCCGCACATGCCTTCCTTTCAATACATGCGCAACATCATTTTAGACCCGGCCGGCAAAGGATACGCGCTGACCGGTTACGCCTTGCTGGTTCCCATCCCGGATGATTCCCCCATTTTCGAGCCTCCGGCGCCGGAAACCAGCAGCGTGGTGCGGATTTACGCCAACGACGGGCGAAATTACTTAGAAACCGAGGTGGACCCGGATGAGCTGTACGATCAAAAGGACAGCGCGATTCTGGCAGAAAAATATAAAAATGTCGTGGAGCCGCCGCCCCCGGGGGTTCCCAACGTCATCGACCGCCTGACCCGCCGGGAAGCGGGCAAGGCGAATACCATCGGAGAATTCCGGGAGGTGTTATTGGACCCGGAGCATAACGGAAAATATGCCTGCCCGGGCATGAGCCTCTGCCGGGTGGCGGCCTTCCAGGATTACGTGGCGGCCAGCAACTATCGCCGCCTTGCTCGGCAGGCGGAGCGAGGCAGCCAGCCTTCCCCGGAACCCCTCCGAAATGCCCGCAATTATTACTGCTGCACCGGCATAAAGCCCACCCAGGAAGCGGAAAAACCGGGCGCCGACTCCTCCTACGCCCGGGTGTTCTGCTGCGCGTACGGAACCAACGATCCCGGGATGATCGCCATGGTGCTCAATACCCTGATTTTCCGCCCCCAGGTATTCCGCCCCGCCCACGAAGACGGCAGTAAGAATGACTGGGTTATCAATATCGACTACTTCAAAGACGTGGCCTGCCAGAATTCCTACTTCGCCATGAACCGGGTATTCGGATATTTTCAGGAAAAGAAGAAAACCCATGAATCGGTTCCGCCGGAACTGCCCCTGCACCTCATCCGCATTTTGCCCATCGGGGGCGTCAAATCCGCAAAGCTCTGGTTCACTTACGCCCGGGCGTTATATCACTTCATCGACCGCGGGCCGGGGAAAAACCGCTACCGCTTCTACTGGATCGACGGCAACCACCAGCAGCATTTGGGAATCGACAACCTGCCGGGCTTCGCAGAAGAAGACCATCAATCTTACCCGATTGTCATTGTGATCAAAAGAATACCGGAGGAAGTGAAGGTTCAGGATCCGAAGAGATGCAAAATCTGCGGCCTGGAGCCCCGGGAATACGATTGCAGCAAGCTGCGGGTGTGGATATAGCCGTTGGATGGTTGGATGGGTAAGTGAGCAAGATAACCATTTAACCATTTAACCATCCAACCATGCAAATGATTGCATTCCCCGGCGCTTCGGCGTATATTTTGCCCTTTCAAGGAAGACCTCGAAGGTTTTAGGTCTCTATTCCCCAGTGACACGGCGGAAGGCAGCTTAAATCGATGATTCGCATTGCGGCAGCGTTATTGTTCTGGTTGATTTTCTTTTCCCCGGCGAACCCCGCCCTGGCGCAGCGCAGCGCAGAAGATTCCACCGCCGCTAAAGATATTACCCCTAAAGATTCCCTTATCTCTCTGGAAACGAACGATATTCCCCTTGTCGGCGCGCTCAACGACCAGGAATTGCGCTCCTACCGTTCGGATTTCTATCCCCTGGACTTTACCCAGCGCGGCCGCCTGGCGGTGAACACTTACAAGGGGATGCCCGCGGGGCTGTATCAATTCGAGTTCGCCGGGAAACGGCTCTTCGACCCGGTAAGCGGGTTTTGGAACGAGCAGTGGATTCCCTATTATCAAATTGCCCAAACAACCTATCACTTCGGCGACCTGCATGAATCCTACCGGCCGCCGGCGCCGGTTTCCCCCCAACCGGCCACCCGGGTGATCTTTTCCCAGGATTACACCCTGGGATTATCCCTGGTGGACATCAACTTTCTCCAGCGCCTCAGCCGTAAAAATTACGTGCAGCTTTCCGGCTCCAATTTTGTGGGGGACGGTTCCGAAGGAGCGGATAATTCCGACTTCAAGGTCAACACCTACCGGGGGCAGATCCATTGGCAGTTGGGCGAGAAGTGGAACGCAGATATTTTCTACTGGCACATGCGCCACGGGTTTAATTTAGGCCCGGAGGAGTTGGCAACCAGCAGCGACAAGTTCAAGTTGATCGCCGATATCGCCTGGGTAAAATTAGCCGGACGATTGGGGGAGCGGGACTCCCTGGAAATCGTTCCCGGCTACCAGGCGATGCAGGACCGCTACACCCGGGGAAGCGACCGGCAGCGGGAAAACCGCTCCAAACTGGCGCACCTCGACGCCGCCTACTTCCACAATTTTTCTTCCGCTGCGGCCGGAATCCGCCTCAACAGCCGCTGGTTCACCAATGAAGGGAAACGCTTCTGGTTCAGCCGCAGCGAAAGCGACGGCAGCGCCCGGGCTTTTTTTCACTGGCGGAAAAGCGGTTTTAGCTTCCGGGCGGAAGGCGGCGCTTACGCTAACAGCGAGGCGGGAAATGGGGGAACGGCCTCCGCCGCGCTCGAAGCCAACCCCGGCAAGCGCCTGAAAATCGGGGCGGCGGCGTTCTCCGCTCCCCAGGCCATTCCCCTGCTCTGGCGCAGTTTCAACCATGACTCCATTCCCGCGTACCCGGGGGAGCATTTTATCCAACGCCAGGGCGCCAGCCTGCTCCTGAAGATCAACCTCACCCCTTCCCTGTGGGTGCAGGGAGAGCCGTTCGCGTTTCGCACCCGCGATTATCCCTTCGTGCTGCAAGACAGCCTGCGCTGGGAGAAGAGAAGCGTTGAAAACCGCGGGGTGCGGGTTCAGGCGGGATGGGATCTCTGGCGCTTACAGTTGCGAAACGATTTCAGTTACAATCACAATTACAAAGAAGCGTTTGCCCCGCAGATCAGCAACGTCAGCATGGTAAAAATTTCCTTTCCGATGTTCAAGAACGCGCTGAAATTGGACGGGGTTTTCACCTGGCGCTACGTGGGATATTTTCAAATCATACAATTCAACCGGCTGCTATCGCAATACCGGCTGACGGAGTTCGAGACCGGCCCCTACTACCTCAGCGATTTCCGCATCCAGGCGCATTTCCGGGGGGCCGCGGTGTTTTTTATCTGGGAGAACCTGGTCTCGGAAGATTACTTTTTTATTCAGGACACCTTCGAATACCTGCGCATCCTTCGCATCGGGGTGGACTGGGTATTGTTCGATTGATGATGATCAACTGATGTTACGCATTACGTTTTACGGATTACGGAATACGCAATACGTAATGCGTAAAACGTAAGGCTTATTTCGTATTGCGTATTGCGTAAGAGAGGTCCTTGAGATGATAGACTCGACCCGCTTTTACACCACCTGGGTGGAGATTTCCGAATCGGCGTACGCCCATAATTTAAATTTTTTTCGCAAAATCATCGGGCCGGGGCCGGAGCTTTCCGTGGTGGTGAAAGCCAACGCCTACGGCCACGGCTGGCAGGCTATCGCCGGATTGGCGGTAAAGCACGGGGCGGATTCTTTCTCCGTTCACTCCCTGGAAGAGGCGCTTAAATTGCGCAACGCGGGCTTCTCCCAGGATGTTTTGATCATGGGCCCGGTGCCGACCCCGCTCCTGGGAAACGCGGTCGCAGAGAACTTTCGTTTAGTGGCGTTCGACCGGGAAACCATCCTGCACTTGCAGGAGGCGGCCGCCCGGCTGCAAAAAACCGCCCGCGTTCATTTGAAGTTGGAAACCGGCACCCATCGCCAGGGAATCGGCCGGGAAGAATTGGGCGGGTTCCTGCGCGCCCTGCAGGAAAGCCCGGCGGTGCAGTTGGAAGGCGTTTATACCCACTTCGCCAACATCGAAGATACCACCAGCCACGACTACGCCTTTCAACAAATCCGGCGGTTCGAGGAGATGAGCGAGGCCATCCGGCAGACCGGTTTCCCGGTGCTCAAGCGGCACAGCGCCTGCACCGCCGCGGCCCTGCTCTTCCGGGAAACCCACCTCGATATGGTGCGCTTAGGCATCGGCCAGTATGGTTTGTGGCCCTCCCGGGAAACCCTGGTCTCCTACAAAATCAAATATGACAATGACGTGGAGAAGATCCTCCGCCCGGTATTGACCTGGAAAACCCGCATCACCCAGCTCAAAGATTTGAAGGCCGGCGATACCATCGGCTACGGGCGCACCTACAAAACCACCCGCAATTCCCGCATCGCGGTGCTGCCGGTGGGATATTCGGACGGTTACGACCGCGGCCTTTCCAACCAGGGCTACGTGCTCATCCGCGGAAAACACGCCCCGGTGCGGGGGCGGGTGTGCATGAATTTGCTGATGGTCGATGTAACCGATATTCCGGATGCGCAATTGGAAGATGAAGCGGTGCTGCTCGGCCGCCAGGGCGAGGAGGAGATCAGCGCCGAGCAACTGGCGGGCATGTGCGGAACCATCAATTACGAGATCGTATCGCGGATCAATCGCGAAATTCCCCGGGTGCTGGCGGGGTGAGCCTCCTTACTGCCCCGAAGTAAATTCCCTGTGCCGATTTTTTACATTATTTGGCGCGCTGCCGCCCGGGCGCAACAGGAGTGCTCCGAAGGAGTGGCTTTGCCACAAAATTCGTTTTGAACATGGTGTAAGTTTCCCCTCTTTGCAGAATAAATTCCGTGACAAAGCCCCGAAGGGGTAAACCGCTTCTTTTCCGATGTGGCATTTTACTTGCTTGAGTTTTGTGAAAAGGATAGCATAAAAAAACTTACAGGAGGTAAGATGAGCTTCGAGCTTGTAAAAAAGTGCGCTATTTTAATCGGAATGATCGGATTTTTTCCTGGCGGGGAGGCGGCAGGGGGAGAATTTGCCGCGGGAATGAACCTGGGTTATTACAGCGGAACCAGCATTCAGCTACACGCCAGCGCTTACAACTTTACCAAAAGTATCCCCTTATCCGCCCGGCTGAGCATCGGCTACATCTGGCTGAATCCCGGCAACGCCGCCGAGGCCAGAAAAATTTTCATCAACGACGCCACCAACGGCACCCCGGAAAAACATGGCAACATCCGGATATACCAGTTCGACCTGTTCTACCCCCTCAAAATCAAAAGCATCCCGGGGGCAAAACTCTACTTCGGCCCCCGCCACGCCCGGTTCAAGGGTAATTTCAAGTATATCGGTGGGAATGAAGATTTTGATGTCACCAGTTCCCAGTGGGGTTGGGGAGTGGGAATGGAATCGTCCCTGGTGATGAATCCCCGGCTCTCGCTGCTGGTCGGCGGGGGAATCGAATATTACGCCAGCGCCCAAATGCAAGGGCACGACACCGCTTATTCACCGGACGGCGATGACGTCAATCCCCGGGAAGGTTATACTTATGATGACGCAGATGCAGCGATCAATCAACCCGGCTTCGAATTGCGTTTGATGATCGGTTTTGCATACCGGTTGTAGAGATTTTTCTACACCCCTTGCGGGAGAGGGCAGCTTTTCCCCGCGCCGATGGATCATGTTGCGGAAAAGGCGGCCACTCATTCGGGGTTGTAAATACTGCCCGCCAGGCGCTTCAGGCGTGACGCGAAAACTTAAGAAATACCGGCTTGCTCAGGCGCTCGAAATCCGAAAATGACAGTTTCATCAATTCGGTGTGGGAGCCGGCGTTGAAGGCGATCTCTTCATCTTCCCGCAGGCTGTTGGCTGCGAAAACCGGCAACTCATACAAATTACCGAAGGGGGGCATGGCGCCCACTTCGCAATCGGGAAACATATTTTTGAATTCCTTTTCCGTGGCAAGCTCCGCGGTTTTCGAGCCGGTGGCCTTTTTCAGAAGCTCGAAATCCACCTTGTAGGAGGCGGGCAGCACCGTCATTGCCATTTTACCGTCCAATTTGACCATTACGGTCTTGGCCAGCTCTTTCCCGGGAATGTGGGCGCTGGCGGCGATCTCCTGGGCGGTGTAGGCGCGGGAATGGATAATGGTCACATAGCGAACATGCTCGCGGTCCAAAAAATCTTTCAATTTTTTTACCGGCATGGCAGACTCCTTTCGGATAAGGTTATCGCTCCAAAATTCAAGTTCTTCATGTGTTTTAGTGTTTGGGTGTTTGGGTGTTTGGGTGAATCTCTCTCCTGCCTAAGGAAACCTGGCCCTCAAAACGATAACACTAAAACACCATAACACCAAAACACTATAACACCGTATTACCGTTTCCAGTACACCCGAATGATCTTCGCGCTATCAGCGTATTGGAAATTCAGATCCCCTTTGTACGAGCGTAGCAGCGCTTCCCCAATCCGCCGGGCCACGTGAACGCCGGTGGTGCTCACCTGGGTATGCTCTTTTTCCTGTGAAATCGCCATGATTCGCTCCAGGGGGCGCTCGTTTTTCTCCTGGCTTTCGACGTTGCGAACCAGGTTCAGGATTTCTTCGCGATGCTCCCGGAAGAAAGCTCCCGTGATCTCGATCAATCCCGCGGGGTAATTATCGGCAATGCGCCGGCAGGCCGGGCATACCGCCCGGTGCGCGCCCTCGGGCGGCTCTTTCCAGGTCCAGCGACCGCTGGTGAATAGCGCATTACATCCGGTGCACACGGTCGGTTCGGGCAGTTTGCTGGCTCCCAAATACATATCATGCTGCTTGGGTTGGATCAGCCGGTCTTTTCTTCCATATTGACTTTTTTCCATGGCAGATTGCCTCCTTGGTTAATATGGAAATCCGCTGAATTTATACTGAGCACAATTTAGGATTTTTTACCCGCAGAAAGCAAGGAGAGAGTGTTTTGGTGTTTTTTTATTCCGCAGGCGGGAAGAGGAACTCGAAATGCCGCCACAGCCGCGCCGCCCAGGCGGCTTCGGAGTGGTCGGCTTTTGCGTCATAATAAAACTGGAAATCTTTGCCGGGGGAAATGCCCTTTCGGCGCAGGATTCGCAGCACTTTTTTACAGCCTCGGTAGAGCAGCCGTTCCCCTCCCCTTCCGCCGCAATCCATAAATATGCGAACCGGTTCTTCCGGCGCGGGGCTTTTTTTAAGGAATTTGACGGCCTGTTCCCGCCGGTAAACGAACGAGGGCGACAAACATCCCGCCAGGGAAAATATCCGGGGATATTGCCATATCAACAAGAAAGAGACCAATCCCCCTAAAGAAGAACCCATGATAGCGGTGTGCTCCCGGCCGGGCAGGGTGCGATAAGTCTGGTCGATGAACGGTTTCAACCGCTCGACGATGAAATGCTGGTATAATTTCCCCTTCGGGGAAAGGGAATACTCCAGGTCGCGGTCTTTGGTGTTGTAAATTCCTACGATAATGATGTCGCGCATTTTTTTCTGTTTGATCAGGCGGGTGGCGGTCTCGTCCGCTTCCCAATCCACTCCCGCGTACGCGGTCACGGGGTCGAAAATATTCTGGCCGTCGTGCATGTAGAGCACCGGGTAGCGCTTATTTTTCCGGGTTTTGTAGCCGGCAGGAAGCCAGACGACGATATCCCGGGGCAGCAGGCCTTCTCCTTCCATCTGGCGGTGAAAGCGCACCGCGCCAGTGATGCGGTCTTCCGGTTTGCCCTCGCCGGATTGGCCGTTTGCCGGAAAGGTATCTTTCCAGTGGGGAATATCAATGCGGATGCGCTGGTCTCTTACCACCTTCACGTGATGGTTGAAAAAGGGGGCGCCGCGCTCGTTCACGGCTTCGGTATCCCAGGAGCCGCGGGTAAATTTATATTGCAACTGGGTATTCTTGCGGAAGGAGAATTCTCCTGTCCAAAGCCCGGGAGACTCTTGTTCCAGGGCAATCATGCCCGGTTCCCAATTTCCCAACTCTTTATGATTGCCGGTAATATACACCGGTCGCTGGTCCGGGAGGAGGGCGGCTTTTATCTCAAAAACCAGGGTAAATTCCCGGCGATGTCTTTTTCTGACCATAGAAACGGCAAACTCTTTTACAGCGTTCATTGCGAATTATTCATCCTCCTGGTTCGCGTTCTTTGCCGAGCAGGAAGTGCGGTGGACGCCGGACCCGCCTGGGCCGGGCGCGTTCGAAATTCTGGCGGCCGGGTTATAATAGCATTTGGCAGGACTTGAGCAACCAGAGCAGTAGAGTCACTAAAATTACGCGTACAAACAATGGCACAGACACTTTGCTTCTCCCATAACGATGACGAACGTCCCAATATTGGCAAAGAAAATATCAAGCGGGGGGGATAAAATCAAGTTTTGGATAAAAGGAAATTTAAAAAAACAGGAGCGGGAGCAGGGGCAGGGGCAGGTGGCAGGAGCAGTAGGCGGCAGGAAAATACGCGATAGCGAATTCTACTTGCCCTATGGCGAAGCCACCGCTCCCACGGCTATCCCCTGCTCCTGCCCCTGCGCTATTCATCCATCCCCAGGTCGTCTTTCAAATATTTATCGAAGTTGGCCCGGGTGTACATCTCGATGCCGTCGCGGGCGGCTTCCTGCACCAGGGAGTTCTCGTGCAGGGTGAAACGCTGGAGGATGTCCGGCAAATTTTCGGTTTTGTTGATGTTGGCCAGGGTCAAAATGGCGTAACGGAGCACTTCCGGGTCGGAATGGGAAAGCACTTTTTCGATGGCTTTGGCCAACCGGGCGGATTCCGAGGCATAACTGGCGCTGATGGCTTCTTTCAGGAGCGCGGCGGGGGTATCCGGCGTGATCAGGGTTTCCAGCTCGTCTTTCCAGAACTGGGGATATTTGCCCATGGCGTGAACCGCCACCAGCCGGGAGGACGCGCGAGCGCTGGCGAAAAACTCCCCGATCTTCTGCTGCACTTCGTTCAAAAACCCCAGGTCCGAGAGAGCGGTGAGGGCCAGTTCCTGCATTCCCAGGTCCTCTTCAAATTCCAGGAGGTTGAAGAGCAGGTGTTTGACCCGCAAGTAATCGTCCTGCAAAGCGCCAGATTGGTATTCTTCCCACGCTTCCGCGTCGTCTAAGGCGGTGCCGGGGCCGTGTTCATCTTCCAATCCCTGCTCCACCCCTTCGGAAATGGCTTCACCCAGGGCCTGAACCGCGGCCTTGCGGATGGCCGTGTTGTCGTCATATTCGGCAAGGCCGATCACCTGGTCGAGGATGTTCGGCTCGAACAAACACCCCGCCGCCGCCAGCGCCGCTCCCCCGCGAACCCGGTCGTCGAAGGATTGCAGGCTTTCGCGGACAAATTCCACGTTCCCGGTAGAATAATCATTCTCCAACCGGATGTGGGAGAGACGCTCCAGGGTGGCTTTCCAATCCGGATCCTGCTGGTAAGGTAAGTCGTGCATATAGAACTCCTCATATACTGCAAGCGTGCATCCATGGTGTTTTTTGAAGATGCCCGATACTTGATGCCGGTTTTATTAGTCCAATGAGCATCCCGCATCGAAAATCGAACACCGGTGAAAGATGTTACAACGCGAAATCAGCTAATACGAATGAAATCTTTGGAATCGTAAGCGCGGAAGCGCCGGCACACTTCGTAGCCTTCGCGGTCGCCGTCGTCATTGGTATTGCCTTCGATGGTATCGAAGACGTCGTTGCCGAACCGCGTAACCAGGCCGGTATGATCCCAATCGGTGGAAGTGCGGCGGTTGAGAAAAATGCTGCCCGGGGGCATCGCGCTTGCCGGGGGATTGCCGGCGCTCAAATTCCTGCCGGGTATAAATAACCCCTTCTCTTTGGCCTGGGCGGCCAGGGTATCGCAGGAAAAGGTGGTTTTAAAGGGCATGGGCAGGTTGAGGGTGTCGGAAGCCTGGCGCAGGATGAAGCACACGAAACCGGCGCACCAGGCCCATTCCCGGCCTTCGTTGCCGTGCATGTACAAGCGCACCCAGGGGCCGAGGTTCTGCCCCCCCACTTCCCGGGGAAGCTCTTTGAGATGCCGGGAAGCATAACCGGTTACCATGCTGGCGTAAGAGCCGCCGGGGTTGGCCGCGGGGGTGAGGGCGCGCAGCATCGGGCGGGTGAGGGCCGCAAAGGTGGCCTGGTCGGCTGCGCCGGATTCAATCAATCCGTTGGCTTTTTGATACTGGCGAAGAGCGTGCTCCGTGGCGGAGCCGAACTGGCTGTCGATCACCAGCTTGAAATCGTGCAGGCAGAGCCATTCCTGGATGATCTTTACTTTTGCGCCCCGGTCGCCGCGGCGGTACTCGCGGTCCAGCTCCAATTCCTTGCGAATCCAGGGATAGGGAATATTGCCGGGAGCGATCACGGCGCCTGCTGAAGCGGGTTGATTTTCGGGCATATTATGATCTCCTTTTGATAGTTTTCAGAAACGTTGCGGCGGTTCCAGGCTAATTGAAGATTGAAAATTGAAGATTGGTAAAGCCCTCAACAACAAATGTTTGTCTTGATCTCAACAGGGCGCAGTACAAATTGCATAAGAAGCGGAATTTATGAATGAATAGCCCCGCGCTTCAGCGCGGGGGATTCAAAATTCCCAATCTTCACCCTGGGGCTTCAGCCCCCAGTTTTAAAGCAACCGGGGCTGAAGCCCCAATTCAGTTTTCCTCGGATTTTCTTTTCCCCGCGCTGAAGCGCGGGGCTATTCATGTAAACATTTGTGCAATTTGTGCTGCGCCCATCTCAACAAGCTAATGTTAACCCTTAATCAGCAGAAAAACGGTTGCGCTTTCGGGGGGTAAGTATGCGCTTAATCGTGGTTGAGATAAAAGCGCAAAACTCAGCAACCACTCGTTCCAAATCTCCTGTTTTGGAACGCAATAATCGTGGAAACTCTGTTTCCGGCCACAAAAAGCGCAGAATTTGCATGCGAAACTGGAGTTTCGCGTGCAATTACGTTCCCAAAGAGACTTTGGGAACGAGGTTTCGCGGACTTTGTCTCCGACCACGTTTAAGCGCACACTTACCTTTCGGGGTTTTACAGGCCGATTTTCCCCCAGTCAAACGCCGGGCCGATATCCCATTTATCGCTGCGGAAATTCTGGTGGCTGACGACGCCGTTGAAATTGATCATCCCCTCCAGGTCGGTGGACAATTTATTCCGCGGCGCCTGCCGGGGGATATCGAAATGCAGGCAGAGGTAATCGATCAATTTGTTCAGCGAGGCGTATTGCGCCGCAGTAAAGGCGGCAAAGTACTGGATGCCGCGGTCGGTTTTCTTTACGTATTTATCGCTTTCGTCCATCATGCACCATTTGGTGCTGAAGGTTTCCCTGCCGGTGACCGGGTGTGGCGGCGCCCACCAGTTCAGTTGCCGGCGGTCGCCGCTGTCCGGTTTAAGCGGCCCCACGTTGACGATCTCGATCGGGATGGTGCGCTGTTCCAACTGGTAATAGATCGGGTACTCCCCGCTGTAGTGGCGAAAAAGGTGAATCGCCCAATAGCGGGGCGGGAAAATTTCATAAATTTTCCCATCCCGGTCGAGGATATAGGGGGTTGCCACCCGGCCGCGGTTATTCTTAAAGGTGTTGAAGGCGCCGGCGGCGGTGGTGCCGGCGGTAAAATGGAGCACGATCATCCGTTTGCGGTGCTCTTCGCGGTAATACCCCCCGATCGGCAGCTGGAAGGTGGAAGAATCGATTTCCAGGTCTGCCCCGGCCCCGGAGATATCCGGTATTTTCAACACCTGGCCTACTTTCAGGTCGTTGGGGTTGGTAATGCCGTTTGCACTGGCGATAATGGTATATTTTGAATAATCATTATAAAAATATTTGGCGATAGAGGTCAGGGTATCCCCTGTTTTAACGATGTGGGTGCGCATGTGGCCGTCTCCTTCGCTGGTGTTGCGTTGATTTAAGGCAGACCGGGGTGTTCCGCTTCTTTCCCGGTGGCTTTGCCGGCCTCGGTTTTACCGGCATCATCTTCATCCGTTTTGGGGGGGGCGACCGGCTGAGAAGGCGCTTCGATCACCTGAACCTGGGTCGTTCCGCTATCGCCGCCGAAAAGGGCGGTCATTACCCGGTCGATCAGCTGCACAAAAAAGCGCTCGCTGAATCCCGCCAGGAACGAGACGATATGCAAAATGGAAGTGTTTTGTACCTCAACGTTGCTCTGCGCCAATCCCACCATGCCGCTTTGGATAATAATCACCGAAACCACCCCGAAAATCGCTCCTAACAGGGGCTTGAACCAGTACCAGGACTGGTATTGATCGTCGAAATCCATCTGAATAGTGTGCTTCACAATGCCCCACCAGGCGATGGTGGTTCCGCCCAGCGCCCCGCTCCACAAGTAGGGCATGTATCGCCCGGTGATCCAGGTTTTCACGAAATCCGGCACCTGGGGCAGCGCCGCAAGGACCTCTAACAGCGCCAAAGCCGCAAACGTTACCAGGGGGGCAAATGCCAGCATAAGGGCCAGGCGGCGGTTGTTCCGGGTTTCGATGCCGCGGTTGAGCAAGAACGTCGCTCCCCACATCTGCCGGTAGGCTTCGCCCCAGTTATTGCTTTCGGAAGCGGCCTGGGCTTTGCCGACCAGTTCCAGGAACTGCTTGGAAAAATCTTCCCCGGGGGAGATCTGGATAATGCGGGAATTAAGCCCGTCGATGGCTCGCAAAACCTCTTCCTTCCGGGTCGGATCGGTATCTGCCGTGAATTGCGGCATGGGCTGCAGCGGCAGGATTTCTCTCTTGCGCTTCTTGCTCATAGCAGAGCCTCCTGTGAAGAATTATGGATAATTAAGCGGCCTGTTGCCGCAGCGGAATGCCGCCGCAGGCCGTCTCGCCGGATTTGCCCCGGTTTACGCTCAGGGGCTTCTTTCAACTATTTTTACCCGGCAACGCTTGCCATAGAGCCGGGGATATTTGTCTTTAAGCTGGCTCGTCAAATAGAATCCATAGATAACCTGGTACTCCCCCGGGGGAAACCCGGCAATTACCCGGATCAAATTTTGCCCGGGCAATATCCGGTACTGCTCCCGGAAGATTTGCACCACGGTGCGATCCGGCCTTATTTGCAACATGGTGACAAACATCGGCGTGATCGCCGCCAGAAGAGAGTCATCGTCAATATCGAACAAAATTTCAATCGAAGCGCCCACGGGAATTTCCGCCGCGGGGCAGCCGGCCGGGGCAAATTGCCCGATATTCGCCAACATGTACCCCTCTACCGTATCCGGCAGAATAAACGGGGGAGAAAAATGCGGGTTGGGGGTGAGGCTCGTCAGGGTATCGGAGAGCCGGGAAACCCCGGCGGTATCTTGCACGTCGGGCTGCGAGATTCCCTGCGCCTGTAAGGCCGGGCCGGCTCCCAGCATCATCACGGCCTGGCAGACAAGCGACAACCAACCCCCTGCTTCACAAATTTTTTGCCAAACCGATTGTCGAATGTTTCGATCCATAGCGGTTTTTCGCTTTACGCCAGAGAATGTCGCCAATTGATCTCACATTCGCAACAGGAAATATTGCATTTGAGGGCGCAAGGGCATCGTTTGAGTTTTTTATTTTGTGGGTATATGGATATTAAGGAAAACAACGCCTTATACCCTATACCTTATACCCTATACCTTATACCCTAAAAAAGCGCAGTTTATGCCCATGTGCAGTATATTCCCGGGTTGTTGCTAAGGTTTTGCCAACCCGCGCCGTTCATTATAAAAAGCCCTGCAAATACTTGTTATCGCGCACAGCGCAGGCGCAAAAAAACAATATTCTGTTGAAACTGGTGGGATGTTGAGAAAAGTAGATGGCATCAGGGGAGTAGATACAACTATATTTTATGGAGCAGTACTATGTATTTGATTAGAGACAATTTCACCCATCAGAATACAACTTCGTGGGATTTTCTGCCGCCAGCGAACGCTGCGGCGGCTGGCCCGGGAAAGAAAATAGGGGAAATTTTTTCTATTCCGGGTGTTTTTGCTTCGTTATCTCGCCCCGCCAGCATTTTTGTGGTTTTGTTGTTGGCGCTTTTCATAGTTCAGGCGGCGCGAGCGCAAGAATATTTTGGTAAGATTGCCCAAACCGGCCAGGTTCTCCCGGGCGTGCGCAAAGAAACCAAAAAATCCAACCAGAGCCAGGTATTCTGGTACCAGGGTTTTTGGTGGGGAGTTTTTAGAGCCGCAAGCCCCGGCACCAACTGGTTTGTGTATAAATATGATAACGGCACCTGGACCCCGAACGCCGATACCGGGATCACCACCGGCTCCGAAGCGGATGCCCACGTGGATGAAGCCAACGGAAAGCTGTATGTGTTGGTGTCAACGACCGCCAAAAGAGTCTCGCGCTTAAGCTATTCCGGGGGAAATTGGAGCAAAGATAGCGTTTTCCCGAAAGTGGTGGATATAGACGCTCCCAGCAATGATCCCGCCTGTATTACCCGGGCCATGGATGGTGACCTGTTCGTTTTTTGGGTCGGGGGCAGCAACTTAAAGGGCCTGCACAGCAGCGACCAGGGGGTTACCTGGACCATCCCGTTTACCATTACAAACAGCGCCAGCAGCGCCATAACCGATGCCATCGCTTTCCGCTATGTCGGCAACAACTATATCGGCCTCATCGTGGGGGAAGGAGACACGCCGCACAGGTTCTTGTTCCGCCGCCTGGCCGACAGCGCCGATCCCACCATCAGCAGCAACTGGGTGGCGGAAACCCTGCCCCTCATTCCCAGCCTCGATGGCGATGACCACGCGAACATCGTACGGGACGCCGACCATAACCTCTACGCCATTGGCAAGAAAGGGGGCAACAACAGCTTTTACCTCTTCAAGCGCCGCAGTAGCGACGGCTTGTGGAGTTGGTTTGACATAGACCCGGATTACGGAACCCGCCCGGCCCTGGCCATCGATGAAGCCAATAACAGCCTGGTGATTCTCGGCACGGTGCGGAAGAGCGGGGAACTGGATAAAATCCAATATACCGTGCTGGATAAGAATAATCTCCAGGACGTTATTGGCATGGAACCCTGGAAATTGGCCCTGGAAGACGGGATTAACAACTTCAGCGAAGTGACGGTCTCCTACCAGATACTCGATAATAGCAGCAATTTGATGGTCTGCGGGGAAAAAGACGGCTCTCCCGGCCAGGTCTGGTACAACCTGCTGGATTTGAGCGACATCGCCCTGCCGGTGTTCATGGCCTTCTTTAACGCCACCACGGACGCGGAGCGCGTCACCCTGGAGTGGGGCACTCATTCCGAAGTCAACAACTGGGAATGGATCATTCTCCGCCGGGAAGGCGAGCAGGGAGAATTCCATGAATTAGCCCGCCTGCCGGGGTCCGGCACCACCAATTTCTTCAACCGCTATACCTACACGGACGAGCGAGTGCAGCCGGAAACGGTCTATTATTACCGCCTCGCCAACGTGGATTTCGACGGAACCATCCACTATTACCCGGAGCTGGTAAAATCCAGCCTGGCGCCCATTTCCACTTTTACGCTGTATCCCACTTATCCTAATCCTTTCAACGCCCAGACCACCGTTCGCTTCGAGATCGGGGAAGCCTCCCGGGTGCAATTGGACATTTTCGACGTAGCCGGCCGGCGGGTGCGGCGGTTGTTCGCGGGATCTTTGCAGCCCGGCAGTTACAACTATATCTGGGACGGGCGGGATGATCGCAATGAAGGCGTAGCCTCCGGGGTATATTTCCTGAATTTCTCCGCCGGCAACTATTTCCGGGCGGAAAAAATGGTATTATCGAAATAATGGAAATACTCTCATTACAGGAAAGCCCGGAGATCGCCCGGGAGGCAGACCGGCTCTGCCGGATCATCGAAACACGCGAAACCGCGCTTCGGGAGGGTCGGGCGGGGAAAACCGCCAAATTGGAGAACGCCGCTTTTCAGCTCCTCCAGATCGGGCGGAATGCAGTGTACCGCATCGACGATGCCCGGCGCTGGTTCCTGAAGCTCCCCTGCGGAAAAAACTGGAAGGGCCTGGAAGGGGAAGCGCTGGGGTTCCGCTTCCTCAAAACGGTTTTCCCCGGGCAGGAAGATTACCTGCATCCCGCAGCGGTGCGGGTCTCCTTCGAAAAAGGCTACATCCTTTCCGCAGAAGTGCCCGGCTCGCAATTGAACTACCATCTCTACCGGGGGTGCTTCCGCGCTTCTGCTAAAGATTTCAGAAAATTAGAAAAGATGTTCCGGCGCTGCGGGCGGGTGTTGGGAGAGTTCCACCGAGCGGGAGCGAATTACGCCGCTCGCCCGCTGGCCTCGGGGCTGGCCAATACCCTGGAACGCCGCCTCGCCAAAGCCGAAAGATTGGACGCCCGGGGGCTGGAAATCGCCCGCTGGCGGCAAACCCACGCCCCTTTCGCAACCGAAGAGACCTTCGTTCACGGGAATTGCACCTACCGGAATATTTTCGTGCATAATGGCCAGGCCGGCCTGATCGATTTTGAAACCAGCGGCCGGGGATCGCAATACAACGACCTCGCGCGGGTGTGCAGCGACGTTCTTTTTACCCGCACCGCCCTGTTCTTTCCCTGGAAGCGGGCCTTCCGCGCCCTGGCAGCCCTGTTGGACGGATATAAATCGGCGTATCCTTACCAGCCGGAACATCTGCTGAATTATATCGCCCTGTATATCTTCGACCGTTACGTGCAAGTCTATTGTATCAAAAAAGGGCGTGAAACCGTTTCCGGCATCCCGGTTTCCCGGGGGAAACTGCACCGCCTGATCGATGGCCTACTGAAAGGGGATGTTGCGTCAGTGTTCGCCGGGATTCGCCTGTAACCCGGCTGATCCGCGTAATACCTCAAATAACTTCACATCTTCGAACCCCGGGAGAGGGAAAGATGCACGTACTGATAAAAATGATCGCTTCGCTCGGGGGCACCGCCCTCTTCATGTACCTGGCCTTTAAGAATATCCATCTTTCCAGTTTCTGGGAATCGCTAAGCGATACCAGTTGGCTGCTGATCGTCGGCACTTCCGCGATGACCATCGTATCCATGCTGCTGCGCGCCTGGCGCTGGCAAATCCTGCTCTCCCCCTTGAAGAAAGTGCCTTACTTTTCCGCGTTTACTTTCACCATGATCGGTTTTATGGGCAACAACCTGCTTCCCGCCCATGCCGGGGAGGTAATAAAACCCTACCTGCTGGGGAGAAAAGAGGGAATCAGCGGTTTTGCGGCGCTGGCCACGGTGTTGATCGAGCGGGTGCTGGACTGCATTGCCTTGATTACTCTGTTTTTGAGCGTGCTCTTTTTCGTTCCCCTGCCCACCTGGATGAAGGCCGGGGGGCTGGCCGCGGGGTTCGGCAGCCTCACCCTGCTTTTCATAATGATCGTCCTTGCCTGCGGGAATAGCAGGATGCGGGAAAAATTGTTCCGGCTGAACGAAAAATTCCCCCGGAGAATTCGCTCCTACCTCCGCAGGCATTTGATAACCTTTCTGGAAGGGCTGGCCATTTTCAAGCGCCGGGCCGCCCTCTTTCCCCTGATTGGAATTTCGCTGCTGATCTGGCTGCACATGTCCGCCACCGCCTACATCATTTTGAAAGGATACCCCATGGCGGAGCCGGCCGGGACCAACCTCTGGCTGTCCGCGGTGGCGGTGGTGGTTTTTCTGGCCTTCGCGATTGTGCTGCCCTCTTCGCCGGGATACTTAGGGATTACCCAGTGGGGATTCAAAATCGCTTTGGGTCTTTTCGCCATCAATGAAATCGATGCGGTGGGATGCTCGGTCATCTTCAGCCTGACCCAGTACGTGCCGGTTACGGCAGGGGGGATTATTTTGTTGATGAAGGAGGGGATGTCGTTCAAATATTTGCGGAGCAGCGCCCGGCCTCAAAGCGAGGCGCTCGCCCCGGAAGCGCTGCGCCCATACGAAAAAGCTCCCCGGCGCGCGGAACCGTAGAAGTTTTTTGAAAGCGCCACGCTGAGAACGCTGGAACGAGTTTATGTCAAACTACTCGTTACACGGCTCTGCTGTGTAACGCACTCCTGAAGGCTCTGCCTCCGGTGCAATTTGTTATGCACCACTCCCCATCCTATTTAACCAATTTCGATATCGCCTTGAACTCCTCGGTCCCCGCCACTAACAATAATTCGAACAGCAGGGATTCGCAACTGGTCACGATAACCCCTTCATCGCGCATCCGCTGCACCGCGGTTTGCTTGTCGGGCAGCTTGCGGGAGGAGGCGCAATCTTCTACCAACACCGGTTCGTAACCGATTTCCAGGAGATCCAGGGCGGTTTGCATGACGCAGACGTGGGTTTCGATGCCCATCAAGATCACGTGGTTCTTTCCGTGGTCGTTGAGAATGTTCACGAAATCCGGATCGCCGAAGCAGCTAAAGGTCAATTTTTCGATAGGCTCGAATTTGCCCAGCGCTTTGGCGACCTGGGGGATGGTGGGCCCCAGCCCCTTAGTGTACTGTTGGGTGACCACCAACGGCACCTTCAAAATTTTCAATCCTTTGATCAGTTTAACCAGGTTTTCGGCGAGCGGCTGATGCTCGTAAATGTGGGGAAACAATTTCTCCTGCACGTCAACCACAACGGCAATGGCGTCTTCTTTGGGGATCATGGAGGTCTCTCGAAGGTTTAATTTTTTGACTACAAATGCGCCCGAATTCACAGATTCGGCTTTCCCTGCACTATGGCAATTGAAGCGGCAGAAAGTTAATCAACGCCGCCCTTTATTCAAATAGGGCAATAAAAAATGGCCGGGAACAGGGGCAGATGGCAGGGGCAGGAGCAGCAGGCAGAAGCAGGGGCGGGGAGCAGGAGCAGTAGGCAAGTACGCGATAGCGAATTCTACTTAAACTATGGCAAAGCCACCGCTCTCCCGGTTGCCCCCTATCCCTGCCCCCTGCTCCTGTCCCTGCTCCTGTCCCTGCTCCTGTCCCTGCTCCTGCTCCTGCCCCTGCCTTACTTCCGTCCTTCTAAGAGGGAATCCACCACCGTGGGATCGGCCAGGGTGGAAGTATCCCCGATGTGCTCCAGGTCGTTCTCGGCGATCTTGCGCAAGATGCGGCGCATGATTTTCCCGGAGCGGGTCTTGGGCAGGCCGGGAGTGAACTGGATCTTATCCGGCGCCGCGTGGGGGCCGATGTGCTCCCGCACCGCCTTTGCAATCGCTTTGATGATCGCTTCGTTAGGCTCCACCCCGGTCATCAGGGTCACGTAGGCGTAAATCCCCTGCCCCTTGATATCGTGCGGGAAGCCTACCACCGCCGCTTCCGCCACTCCTTCCGCTTTGCCGATTGCGCCCTCCACCTCCGCCGTGCCGATGCGGTGCCCGGATACGTTCAGCACGTCATCCACCCGCCCGGTGATCCAGTAATACCCATCCTCGTCGCGCCGCGCCCCGTCGCCGGTGAGGTAATAACCGGGGAAACGCGCAAAATAGGTCTGCCGGAAACGCTCGTGATCCCCATACACGGTGCGCATCAGCGAAGGCCAGGCGCTCTTGATCGCCAGGTATCCCTGTCCCGGGCCGGAGAGCTCCTTGCCGGTTTCATCCAACAGCACCGGCTCGATGCCGAAGAACGGCAGGGTGGCGGAGCCGGGCTTGGTGGGAATCGCTCCCGGCAGCGGGGTAAGCAGAATTCCCCCGGTCTCGGTTTGCCACCAGGTATCCACAATCGGGCACTTCTCCCGCCCGATCACCCGGTGATACCACATCCACTCCGGCTCCTTGATGGTTTCTCCCACGGTGCCTAACAAGCGCAGGGACGATAAATCGTGGCGGTTCGGCCAGCTGTCCCCTTCCTTCATGAGCGCCCGCAGGGCGGTGGGAGCGGTGTAGAACTGGTTTACCCGGTGCTTCTCCACGATCTGCCAGAAGCGCCCGTAATCCGGGTAGGTGGGGACCCCTTCATACATCATGGTAATGGCGCGGTTCGACATCGGCCCGTAAATAATGTAGGAATGCCCGGTAATCCAGCCGATGTCCGCGGTGCACCAGTAAATATCCCCTTCATGGTAGTCAAAAATCTTCTCGTGGGTGAAGGATGTGTAAACGATGTATCCTCCGGTGGTGTGCAGCACCCCCTTGGGTTTGCCGGTGGAGCCGGAAGTGTAGAGGATGAACAGGGGGTCTTCGGCGTCCATGGGTTCCACGGGGCAGACAGGGGCGGCGTTGGCCATCTCCTCGTGCCACCACAGGTCGCGGCCCGGCTGCATGTTCACTGCCTGGCCGGTGCGTTGTACCACCACCACCGTCTCGATGGATGGGGTAGCCTGCAATGCTTTGTCGGCGTTGGTTTTCATGGGAATGTCGTTCTTGGCCCCCCGCATCCCGGTGTCCTGGGTAATCAGCACTTTGCAGGCGGAGTCGTTGATGCGGTCGCGCAGAGATTCGGCGCTGAAGGCTCCGAAGACGATGGAGTGCACTGCACCGATGCGGGCGCAGGCCAGCATGGCGAAGGCCAGTTCCGGCACCATCTGCAAGTAGATGCACACCCGGTCGCCTTTCCTCACTCCCCGGCTTTTCAGCACGTTGGCGAACTTCTGCACTTCCGCCAGCACCTCCGCGTAGGTAAAATGGCGATGTTCGCCGGGATCGTTGCCTTCCCAAATGATGGCGGTTTTATCGCCGTGCCCGGCTTCTACGTGGCGGTCCAAGCAGTTGTAACAAGCGTTGAGTTTGCCCCCCTTGAACCAGGCCACCCGGGCATTCATGAAATCGTATTCCCGAACCGAATTCCATTTTTCGAACCAGTGGATGCGTTCGGCTATTTCGCTCCAGAAATCCTCCGGCTGCTCAATCGACTTGCGGTACGCAGCCCGGTATTGTTCTAAAGAATTGATATGCGCTCTCTCTGAAAAACCGGGGTGAGGATGAAATATCATACTGTTTCCTCCTTTTATGAATTAGCGATTTATGATTATCGGATGCTGATTTACATTTCACGCCAGATGATACGTAGCGAATCGCCCGGCGGGGAGATGCTTTCCCCCCGGCAAACTCGGGTAATTTGAAAAATATAAAACAAAGTTGTCCATAATGTGAGCGTGATTTCATTTTCCGATTTCAAGAATTTCTCTTTCAAAGAAAGAATTTATTCAGTTGCGTACAATTTATAATTTCGCCAAAATTCAAGGTGATGAAGTTTCGCGAACTTTGAAAGGTCTTGCGGAATGGCGGCGTCAGGATTTACTCACCATTTTCATCATTTTCTGTTTTATGTACCAAATCACCATCTTTCTAACTTACCAAGAGGAGCGTTATAATGAATCTGTATGTTGGCAATCTTGCGCGTGAAGTTACCGAGGATGATCTCCGCCAGGCCTTCGAGGCTTACGGTGAAGTCAGCTCTGTTTCGCTGATCAAGGATAAATTCAGCGGTGAGCCCCGGGGATTCGGATTTGTAGAAATGCCGGCAAAGGATCAAGCCATTGCCGCTATAAACGGCCTGAACGGCCAGGAGTTGAAAGGGCGTTCACTGGTCGTCAACGAAGCGCGGCCGCGCGAGGAACGGCGGCGCGGCGGTGGCGGTGGAGGAGGCGACCGTGACCGCAGAAAAGGCGGCGGCGGTGGTCGCCGGTCATGGTAGGCTCACCGGCCCGCAGCGTTTAATTCGATACTGAAAAATGGTAAGGGCGGCAACTGAACTAAATTGCCGCTCTTACCGATTCAACGCGAGATTATCGAGCGCGTTGGTACGACAGCGCAAGTGAGTTTACCCCGCTTCAACCACAGCTTTTCCAAAATGGGTAGTTTAATTTCTTGATGTTGGAGGGAGCAATGGATTTCAGAAAAGTTGCATAACAAATTGCATATTTTGGAGCGCGGCTCACTGAAGTGAGGCAGTCTGAAGCTGAATAATTCATAGATCGCCACGCTTCAGCGTGCTGAATAGATATTTCACTCCAATGCAATTTGCCATGCCCCTTTTAGAAAGAGACATTACTGTTCCGCTCCCCTGCTTATCAACGCTTCCTCATCCCTAAAACTGCTCCGCTATCTCCACCGCCGCGCCGGGACCGGTCATTTTCAGGTTTTCGCGCAAATTTCTCTTCAATACAAATTTATCCGCCGGATTACTTTTTGGAGATAGTCGCGGGTTTCCCAATAGGGAAGGTTGTAGAGCAGGTGCTGATACAGGCGCGGCGGGGTCATGGCGTTGATCGCCGGAATGGCCGCGCCGACGTTGCGCCCGCCGCCGAAGGCCCGGGCCACGTTGTAAGGGCCGGTGTTATATCCCGCGGTCATCACGTACTGGCGGTTTAGCGCCTCCCCCACCGCCCCGAAATAGTGATACTCCAATTTGTGCAAATAAACAGTCCCTAACTCGATGTTGGCCTGGGGATCGAAGAGCAGCGCCGGGGAAGGCTCTCCCCGCCCGCCTAAGAATTCGTAGGCCTCTTTTCCCCCGGAGAAGGGAACCAGTTGCATCAGCCCGTAGGCGTGGCCGACGCCCCCGCCGGAGCGCCGGAAGGTGGAAATCGCCCGGGGATTGAAAGACGATTCAGTGTGGATCACCGCCATTACTAATTTGGGATTCACGTTATATTTTTGGGCAAACTGCCGCACCAGCGGGGCGACCCGCTGCGCCCGGGTGCGCAGGTGATCCTGGCGGAAGGGGATGGTGATGTCCATCTTCTCGTAGGTGTGCCCGTTCGGGGCGATATGGGGGCGAGTAGCGACGTAACCGGGTGGAAGCCGGCTGGCGTTAGGGTCGATTTCCAACTGGTTTTCCAGGATGGGGGCCTCGTTCGGGCGCGCCCGTTCGCGCAGCAACTGGTGCAGCATGGCGATGGCGCGCTGCTGCAGGACTCCGGGGTCCTCCCCTTTTTCGCCCAATACTTCGATTTTCAAATTTCCGTTCTCGAAATCCGCCTGGAAACGGCTGCTCTCGTTCTCCCCGTAGCCCACCCAAACCCGCACGTCGGAGAATTTCAAATCCTGCCATTTTTTCTTCACCGCTTCCACGTGGGCTTTCCAGGCCGCGGATTCCCGCTCGATCATATCCTGCCAGCGCCGCCGCTCCGCTTCCCGTTGCTTATCCCAGGCTTCTTTTTCCCGCCGGTTGCGCTCCTCCCAGCGATTTTTTTCTTGCTGCCGTTGCTGCTCCCAGGTTTCCTGCTGTCCGAACAGCGGGGCAGCAGCCCCGGAAAGGGCCAGTAACAGAATAACCGCAAGTCTCATCATCCGCTTTTCCTCAAATTTTGATATGCGCGAGGCTTTACAGGCTCCTCAGGGCTGCGAAGCGATGGATTCCAGTTTCAGGGTGATTTCGTAATGATTGATCAACACGTGGCTCACGTAAGTGGCGGTTTCATCGAGGGAGGGGATTTTCCCGTACGGCTTGTACATGCCCTCGTCGGAGGTGCGGTAGAGGCCGGCATTGTAACCGGCGGTGGCCGCCAGAATGTTGCCGTTGCGGGATTTCAGCCCCCCGGCCAGCATTCGCACCATGGTGTAAACCGGTTTTTTGTAGCTGAAGCGCTCATCGAAATTCAAAATGAAGCTCAAATCCGGATCTGCGAATATGTCTCTCCCCTCCACATTGGCGAGCAGGTAGGAGCGGTACTCCTCTTTGGCCCGGTTCATCTGTTCTTCAAACTGTTTTAAGCGCTCCAGGTAGGCCAGGTGCTCCCCGGCTTCCCGGCTATAATCCCCCCGGTCCCCGGCGGCGAGGATTTGCAGGGTCTCTTCCAGGGTGAACTCCTTTGCGGGGCGGCTGCCGCGCCGGTATTCGCCGCGCTCCCTGCGCAGTTGATAGTACTCATCCGCCTTTCCCCCTAATTCCGGCAGCCGGTAGGGCGGCTGGCGGTGTTCCGGCCGGGTTCCGGCGCACAATATGCCGTGCTCCTGCGCGGTGGGCTGGATGACCTGGCAAATCCCCACCGCCAATGCGCGGGAGATCGCGAATTCATGGAAATAGGATTCTTTCATGATCTGCGCCACTATCCAGGCCGGATCCACCGGGTAAATGTGCCGGTACTCCCGGGCGGCCCGCAAAATCCAGTAGATGATGTGGTAGATGCGTTTTTCCATATCCACTTCCCGGAAGGTTTTGCCCCATACCGGCATCGATTGGTTGCTAAAATTGGCTTGCAGCACCTCCAGGGCGGCCCGGGTAAGGGCCTGGCGATAGTTTTTGTCGGTATCCTCCGAGGGAGGGAGATAATCGTTGGGGATGATAAAATTCAACGGGGCGCGGGCGCCGGAATCGCTTTCCTGCCCGGCTAACAGTTGCGAAACGTCCGCGAGGGATAACAGAAACGCCCCGCTCAATCCTTTCAAAAAAATCCTGCGATTGGAATCCATCGGCTTAGCTCCCGGGGATGAGGTGCGCTGATTTTTTGAATTCCAAATATCACAAAATTTTCAAGTGAAGCAAGGGCTAATAAATAAAATCGATGGCCGGGATTATACACTATAGCCCAGGGTAAGCGCCGCTGGCGCGCCACCCTGGGTTATGGAATCAGGCCCTGTACTGTCACGTGATAGTACAGGGTTTTAGGGTAACGATTTTCCCATGTTTGCAGGGACAATTTTCCGCCGCCAAAGCGCTGATAATTTTTCTTTTCTTTGTCTCGCTACTTGACTCTTGTGATCCATTGGCTTATCTTGCCCCATGTATATTACGATTGTAGAATTGCCGGAATATATAAAGCGCGTTGAACGACTGCTTGATGAGGAAGAGAGAAGTGATCTGATTTATTTTTTATCGACACACCCGAAAGCGGGAGTTGTACTGCAAGGAACCGGCGGGATAAGAAAACTGCGCCGGGCTTGTAAAGGAAAAGGTAAAAGCGGCGGTATTCGGGTCATATACTTTTTCTACGATGAAGATATGCCATTATTCATGCTGACTATTTTTGGAAAGGGAGAGAAGGAAAATTTAAGTAAATCGGAGCGAAATGAATTGGCAAAATTGGTAAAACTATTGATGGCAACTTATAAAAGGAAGAAACAATGAGTGAGGTATTTGAAAGTATCAAGCAAGGATTAAAAGAAGCCATTGAATTTGCCGAAGGCAAAGATATTGGAGCAAAATTATTTAAACCTTCTGAAATTGATATAAAAGAGTTACGCCAGGAAATCGGAATGACCCAAATGGAGTTTGCCGCAGCGTTTGGCATCAGTGTGGGCACATTACGGCATTGGGAAAGAGGGGATCGAGTTCCCCAGGGGCCGGCGTTAGTCTTGTTAACCCTGGTTAAAAAAGATCCTAAAACAATTCTAAATGTGTTGTATAGTTAAAAAGTGTGTAGGTTCGATAGTTTTTTTGCGCCAAAAATCGCAGGCCGGGCGGGGAAGAGAGCGTTTCCCGCCCGGTTTTGCTTTTCGGGCAAACCGGGGTTGCACGTCATTCACGGGGAAGATGCGAATCATTTTGCAGGTGTTTTTCCATGATTGCGCTGACCACCTGGCGCGCCAGCGCTTCCGGGGGCCGGTCGGTGAGCACGTCTAACACCGGGTAAGCGGCCAGGGCCTGGCGGTAAAACTCCTGAAATTGCCGGATTTGCCCGGCGTTCAACTGCGGCTTGCGCCGTACGATGGTTTCCGGGTCGTTTTGCAGGTACACCACCCGGTCGGGGCGGGGGTACAAAAGGCAGACCAGCCCGCGCAGCCACTTGAACTGTTCTACCGGGCGGTCTTTGTAAATATATTTCAGATCGTAGATGTAGCGGTCGCTCAGCACAATCGCGCCTTTGCGCAGGCGCGGGCGCACCTCGCGGAAGTAGCGGTACCAGAATTCTAAGTAAATAGCGGTGTAATAGAGCCAACCCTGGATTTTTCCGCTGAGGAGTTTTTTGAGCAGCAGGGGCAGGGAATACTCCTTTTCCCGCCCTTGCAACTTCTCCCGCAGGCGGCCGAGCCAGTCTTCCTCCGGGGGAGTGAGGCGCAGTTTTTTGTAGAGGCGCATGAACGGGGAGCGAATCTGCCCCCACGGTCCCATGTACACGGTATAAAATTTGACACCGCCGGCCTGCTCCAGCTGCTGCTGCACCGCCCGGATGATGGTGCTCTTGCCCGCCCCGTCCACCCCCATAAAAGCGAAGTGCACTCCCCGGCGGCGATGCAGCCGTTTGCGCAGGCGGCGGTTGTAAAACCAGCGCAGCCAGTTTGCCGGGGAGCGCAGCATCAGGGCGCGGCGGATTTTCCGGGCGGATTTCCCGGCTAACTTGCGGTCTTCGCTGAAGGTTTCCGGGTGGAGGATGAATTGCTCGAAGCAGTTCCAGATATTCGCGCGGGGAACCCGCTGTTTCAAATACGCGAGGTCCGGCAACGGGGAAAGGAGCTCTTTGACCCGCGGGAGATGTTTTTCCTGAAGGTGGTTTTTACCGAGCAGGTTGTGGTAAAACAGGTGCAGCAATTCATCTTCCCGGGAGAGGATGGAATGCCCTTCGGGGGTTTTTCGCAAACGCCGCAGCGCCTCCGGCAGGGAGAGGTAAACCAGCCCGTCTTGAATAAGGGCGTAGTGCACGTCCACCAGGCGCAAATTCTCCCCGTCGAAGGCGGCCAGCACTTCCTTGCCGGGAATTCCGGTTTTGCGCACCACAAAACCCAATTCCTGCGCCGTCGCCACAAACTCCCGGCGGTGTGCCGGCCACACTAATATATCCAGCTCGTGGAGTTCCGGAGCATCCGGCAGGGTATCGCGCAGCAGGGAGTAGCGTACCCCTTTTTCCGCCAATCGTTGGAGCAATTCCCGGTAGATAGATCGTTGATGGTTCATTCGTGCAGTTTCAGGGTTATGAATTAACGTTAAGCGGCGCGGGAAGCGGGAAGCGTATTGCGTAAAAAACGGAATACGTAATACTCCCAGGAATTACGTTTTAAGCTTCCCGCCTGACTCCCCTACCCAAACGCCCGCTCCCACTCCATCGCGTGAACTACTTCCGCTAATTCCGGCACGGTGCGCACCCGCTCCAGGGCGAAGCGGTCGCTGCTGTGGCTCACGAACCCGTTGTTGGAAGTGCAGGAGCTGTCATAACCGGATTCGATGACGAATTCCCGGATTTGCGCGTTGAAATACTCGTACGGCCCGCTGTTGGGATATGAAAAATGGCGGATCGGCGCGCCCAATTGCTCCTCTAACACTTTTTTCGATTCGGCGATTTCCCGCCGGGCGTCCTCCGGGTCGGCGTTGGGCAGGTTGAGATGGGTGAGGGTATGGGAGCCGATCAGCATTCCCATCCGCGCCATTTGCCGCACCTGCTCCCAGGTGAGGATCAGATTCTGCACTTCTTCGAGCAGGGCCGGCTCTCCCAACTGTTTGGAAAGCTGGCGGCGGATTTCCTCCCGCACCGCCCGGTCGTTGGATTTGATCAGGCGAACCAGCTCCCGGATCGCTTTCCAGCGCGAGGAGGTATCCGTTAAAGCGAATTCGGCCTGTTTCTCACCTAAGGTCAGCCGGAAAAAGCCCTGGGTGGTTTTGAGGATCAAAAGGGTCACTTCCGAAAGCCAGAACAGCGATTCCCGGCCAATCGGCTCGGTGGTGATAAAAAAGGTTCCGCTGGCGGCATACTTTTTCAGGATCAGCGCCGCCTCTAAGTTGTCGGAATAACCGTCGTCAAAAGTGAACGCCACGCTGTTTTTGGGCAGGGGTTTGTTCTGCCGCAGGCAATCCACGATCTTATCCAGGGAGATTACCCGGTATTTGCGGGCAAAATATTTGACCTGCTGCTCGAACTCCGCCGGGGAGAGGGCAATGGCCGGGGAGGTGTAAAAATTATCCTGCGGGGCCGCCAGGGCGTGGTAGCGCAGAATCGCCGCCTTGCGGTTGGGGTAAAGGGTGCGGATAACCCCGTACACCCCGGCGCGGAGGAGCATCTTTTTGATCAGCAGGGAGAGTTTTTGTTTGTTCATCGGTCGCTTTCCTGAGGAGATTGTTTGTGCAAAATAAATTTTGCACTCCAGAACTCATCCTAAATATTCCTGGTGCCAGATCTGGAATCCTAATAGCGCCAACAAATGGTCGGTGTAATCCGCCTTCATCTGGAAATGGTCTTGCAGCGCTTTTTGCACCACCGCGGGGTTGAATACCCCCTGCTTGCGCAGGTGGGATTCGCTGAGCAGATCGTAAGCCATCCCCTTCAACTCGTTGCGCACCCACACCCCCACCGGCGCGCCGAATCCTTTTTTCTTCTGCTGAAACACGTAGTCGGGGAATTTGCCCTCGAAAATCTTCTTCTGAATGTGGCGCAGCTTGAAGCCTTTCAGCTTCATGGCGGCAGGGATTCTGGCGGCGAATTCTACCACCCGGTAATCTAAGTAGGGAACCCGCCCCTCTAAAGAAACCGCCATGGCCATTTTGTCGGTCAGCATCAGCAACTGCTCCGGCAGGGAGGTTTTCAGATCGAAATACATGAGCTTGTCGAGCAAATCCGGGGAATCGCACTCGGCGAAATATTGCTCGTAAAAATCGGGGACTTCTTGATTTTTGAGCGCCAGTTGGCGGCGGAAATCATCCTGGAACACCGCGGTGTACACCCCGTACTGCTGCTGGATCGCCAAATCCGCGGTGTTGAGGTAGGCTTTGGCCAGCCGGAAATAATTCAACAGGGTGTTGTTGCGATCCACCGGCAGGGTGTTCACAACTTTTTTCAACACCCCACGGCGGAACCACAGCGGCAGGATGCCTAAGTAGCGGTTCATCTGCACGTTGAGGTAGCGGCGGTATCCGCCGAACAATTCGTCGCCCCCCACCCCGGAGAGGATCACCGTGACGGTTTCCCGGGCCAGTTTGGAGACCAGGTAGGTTACAAGGAAAGAAGAATCCGCCAGCGGCTCGTCGAGCGAGGCGATCAGTTTGGGGAATAACGCCGCCACGTCCGGCTCCACCAAAATTTCGTGGTGGTTGGTCCCGTAATCCTTCGCGAAGCGGCCCGCGGCCTCCAATTCGTTGTAAAATTCATACCCTTTGCCGAAGCCGATGCTGTAGGTGTTGATGGTGGGGGTTCCTAACTCTTTCATCAGGTGCACGATCCCGCTGGAATCGATTCCCCCGCTCAAAAACGAGCCCAAGGGAACGTCCGAGACCAGTTGGTATTGTACCGCGCTTTTCAGCAGATCGTAGAGCTGCGCCCCGATCTCCTCTTCCGCGCCGGTATGCTTGCCGGCGTAAGAGAGGGTCCAATAGGATTTCAGGCGCACCTCGTTGCCTTTGACGCGCAGGTAGTGCGCGGGAGGAATCTTGCGAATACGCTTGAAGAGGGTGTAGGGCGCGGGGGTGAAGCCGTATTTCAGAAACGCGGCCAGCCCCTCCAAATCCAGCTCCGCCTTGACGGAAGGCAGCGCTAAAATGGCCTTGATCTCCGAGGCGAAGACTAATTTCTCCTCGTCGCGGTAATAGTAGAGCGGTTTGACCCCCAGATGGTCGCGCGCCAGCACCAGCGCCTGCTCGCTGTGGTCCCAAATGGCCAGCCCGAACATGCCGTTCATGTGCTGAAAGGAATCCAGCCCCTGCTCCTGGTAAAGGTGCAGCACCACTTCGGTGTCGGATTTGGTGGAAAAGCGATGCCCCTTCTGCTCCAGGCGCGGGCGATGATCCACGAAGTTGTACACCTCGCCATTGAAGACAATCACCTTGCTGCGATCCCCGGTGAAGATCGGCTGGTGGCCGCCGCTGAGGTCGATAATGCTCAGCCGCCTCATGCCTAATCCCACGTGGTTGTGGGTAAAAAAGCCCTCGTCATTCGGCCCGCGGTGCGCGATACGGTCGGCCATAGTCTTCAAATCGCGCTGCTCCGCCTTCCGGGCGGGATCAAAATAGTATATCCCTACAATGCCGCACATCTATTTCATATCTCCTTGGCCGGTATATCTGCAGAATTTATTCTGCACGAGCAATTCTAATGTTCTATGCCAATTGCCAATTGAAAATGTGGATTGATTTGTCATTCCCGCGAAGCTTGTCCCCGTGAAAACGGGGAGCGGGAATCCAGAATGTTAATAAAAGCAATGGATTGTCCGGTCAAGCCGGGCAATGACAACTCACAAGATCAAATGTCCTTGAATATTAATTAGTGCAAAATAAATTTTGCACTCCATTTTTACGCTTCCCGCACGTGCTCCCACACCGCGTATCTTTCCCCACGGAAGTCATCCCAGATGCCTAACAGCGCGGCGAGGTTGACCAGGTAGTAATAGTAGGGGATGTAGAGCAGCCGGGGAATCGCTTTGCCGCGCCGGTCCAGCGCCGCCCCGGCCCCCGCCAGCAGCAGGGTGAACAGCAGCCCGGCAAAACTGAGCAGGTAGAACCAGTGCGGGGAGAATAGCGCAATCAACCCGCTGCTGAGCAGCATCAGGCCCAGGAAGAGCAGGTTCAGCCAGCGGATCACCTTGTGGGAGAACAATGCGAACAAAAACCGCCCCTGGCGCAGCGGCTGGAACCAGCCTAAGTATTTGCGCACCGCCCGCCAGCTGCGGTTGACGATGCGCCGCTTGCGCCGGAATTCCTTCCCGAAGGCTTCCGCGGCGTCCTCGAAGCAGATCGCGCCGGGGTTGAAAACGCCCCGGTAGCCTTTGGCGACGATTTGCAGCGGGTTTACGAAATCGTTGATGTCGTCGGGATCGAGATTCCAGTACAGCTCTTTGCGGATGGCGTAAATCGCCCCGTCGCCCCCGACCACGGAGTAAAAGCGCGATTCCAATTCTTTGAGGGTCAATTCCATGTCCCAATACATCCCCTCGCTCTCGGTCGCCTCGCTGGCGCCGCCGCGGTTGTAGAGCGCCGCCCCCACCACGTAGCCCACGTGGGGGTTGGCAAAATACTTCACCAGCTCCCGCAGGGCGTTTTTGCGATACATGGCGTTGGCGTCGGAGAAAACCACCACATCGCCCCTGGAGGTTCGCACGCCCTGGTTCAATCCGGCGGTTTTCCCGTTGCGGGCGTTCTGGCGCAGCAGGCGCAGGTTGGGATGGCGCGCCTGCCACTCCTGAACGATCGCGTCGGTGCAGTCGCTGCTGGCGTCGGAAATGACTAAGATATCCAGCTTTTCCCCCGGGTAATCCAATTCCAGCGCGTTTTGCAGCTTCCGGGCGATCACCTTCTCCTCGTTGTAGGCGGAGATGATCAGCGTAACCCCGGGCAGTTCCCCGGCGCTTTCCGGCAGGCGGCGATTGGCGGGAAACCACCGCGCCAGCGCCCGCAGCAGCGCCGGATAGACCAGGTAAGGATAGACCAGCAGAAACAGGCTGACCCAAAAGATGTAGTGGAGGAGTTCCAATGCCGTTTTTTTCCGATGTTTTTGGAGACGGAGAGGCGCGAAGCGTAAAGCGTGATACGTAAAATGTAAAAGGCTGGCCCCCAAGACATCACGTTTCACGCATCACGTTTCACGCCTCGCGCTTCACCAGCACAGCCCCTTGTAATCCGCCTTCGCTTCCGCGGTATCTTTGAGGATGCGCACGAAATCTATCACCGCATAATTCCCGTCCAACCGGCAAACCGCATCCGCAAATTCTTTGCTGTGGTTGCCGATGATGAGCACTTCCGCATGGTTGAGCACGTCGCGGATGCTCCCGACCATCAAATTGGAAATGTGGGGAATTCGCCGGGTGATGTACTCTTTGTTCGCGCCAAACAGCCGGGCCAGGTGCACGTTGCGGTCGTAAATGCGCAGGTCGTAGCCCTTGCCGAGCAGGGTTTCCACCACCGCCACCATGGGACTTTCGCGCAGGTCGTCGGTGTCGCCTTTGAAGCTGAGTCCCAGGATGCCGACGCGCTTTTTGTTTTCCGAGATCACCATATCCACGGCGCGGTGAACGTGCACCTCGTTACTGTGCATCACCGAGTTCAGCAGCGGCAGGTCCAGATCCTTTTCTTTGGCGCGGTAGGTGATGGCGCGGACGTCCTTGGGCAGGCAGGAGCCGCCGAATGCGAATCCCGGCTTCAGGTAGTAGGGGGAGAGATTCAGCTTATCGTCCATGCAGAAAATTTCCATCAGCTTATGGCTGTCGATGCCCTCCTCTTTGCAGATGGTGCCGATCTCGTTGCCGAAGGCCACCTTCAGGGCGTGGAAAGCGTTGTTGGCGTACTTGACCATTTCCGCCACCCGCACTTCGGTGCGAATCAGCGGCGCGGCAATGCCCTTGTAAATTTCCGCTAAATAGTCGCCGCTGCGGCGGTCCATTTCCCCGATAATGGTGTAAGGCGGGGCGTAAAAATCTTGCAGCGCCGATCCTTCGCGCAGGAATTCCGGGTTGGAGCAGGCTCCGAAATCCTTGCCGGCGGTTTTGCCGGATTCCCCGGCGATGATTTCTAAGCATTTTTCGTGAGTTCCCGGCAGCACCGTGCTGCGAATGACAAATACGTGATAATGATTGACCTCCCGCAGCGCCCGGCCGATCTGCTCCGCCACCCGGAAAACGTGTTCCAGATTGATTTTGCCGCTCTTTTCGCTGGGAGTTCCCACGCACACTAAGGAGACGTCCGCATTGGCCACCGCTTCCTGCAAATTCATGGTGGCGCGCAGGTTGCCGCTCTCTACCGCCGCTTTGATGGCTTCATCTAAGCCCGGCTCCACCATGGGGCTTTTGGCGGAATTGATAATGTCCACTTTCTCCTTGCTGATGTCCACCCCGATCACTTTGTGGCCTTCATTTGCAAAACACGCCGCGGAAATGCACCCGACGTACCCTAATCCGAATACCGCAATTCGCATGAATTACCCTCCGAGATTTGTTTGATGATTCAAATACGATTCCACCCGCGCATAGGCTGCTTCGATCTTCTCCTGCACGGAGTTGTTTTCGACGAAAACGGTTTCCGGGCAGATTTCTTTGAGGCGGCGATAGTTGGCCAGGTTCAGTTGAATATATTCCGGCGCATAAAAAGGCCGGGTTCGCTGAACCGTCTCGAAATCCGCCAGCAGCACAAAGGCAAGATCCGGCCGGGGAATCAGTTTTAAAAACAGCCGGAACAATGGCCAATAACGCCGCTCTTCTAACCGGTACTGCACTAAGTAATCATAAATGTAGCGATCCACCACCACGACGTCTTTGGAATAACGCACTTTTATCAATAATGAAAATAAACAAGAACGCCAGGCGTAGTACGCCATCGCTCCCAGGAAGCCCAGGTTGGAGCGCAGCTTGAAATTTTTGAAGCGCAGGGAGCGCTCGGGAATGGTTTTCTCTTTGAAAACGAACTTGCCGAAACCGGTTTTCTTCTCGAAAAAGGATTTCACGGAGACGAAACGAAAGCGCAGGTAATACACCGGCAGACCCCGTTCCGCCAGGTTGCCGCCCACGTATTTGGAGCATACCGATTTGCCGCTGCCCACCATCCCGGAAAAGGTGATCACCACCGCCATCAGCGCTTCCCCGCTATTTCGGAGCTTGCGGGTTTGCGGCCCGATGTGGCATTGGAAGCCCTGCTCTGACGTCCGGCCACTTTATCGCAGATATCGCTAAACACTTCCGCCACTTTTTCCCAGCGGAAGTGCTCGTACACGTATTTCCGGGCGGTCTCGCCCATAATCCGGCGCAGGCCCGGGTCGCGCAGCAGCGCCACCACCCGCCCGGCAAAGGCGCTTTCGTCGTCAGCGAAGAAAATTTGCTCCCCCTGTCTCAAGGGAAGGCCTTCCGCGCCGACCGTGGTGGACACCATGGCCTTGCCCATGGCCAGGGCCTCGTAAATTTTCATCCGGGTGCCCCCGCCAATGCGGATGGGCACGATATAGACCGCGCTCTCGGCAATGTATGGGCGGGTATCCTCTACCCAGCCGGTAATGGTAACGTCGGTGCGTCCTTCGATGAGTTTCAACAGCCGGGGAGTGGGGCGGCGGCCCACGATCACCAGGCTGGTCTCCGGCTCTTCCTGTTTTACCCGGGGGAATATTTTCTCGAGGAAATAGACCATGGCGTCCTCGTTGGGCAGCCAGTCCATGGAGCCGGTAAAAACCAGTTGCTTCTTTTCCGGAGCGTGATTCAGGGACTGGTAATACTCTGTATCCACCCCGGTGGGTATTTCGTACACGTTCTTCGCACCGTACCACGCTTCCATGCGCTCGCGGTCTTTTTCCGATACCGCGATGATGCCGTCAAAGCGCCGGCACATGGACTTTTCGTGCCGGAACATCTTGCGGTACTGCAATCCCCAGAAGATCCGCGAAACCGGGTCCTTGGCCTGCTCTAAGTGGCGTTTGGAGATTGTCGCCTCCACGTTGTGCTGGAACAACAGGGTGGGCATGCCGCTCACCCGCCGGAAATTCAGGGTGGATTGCAGGAAATCGCAGATGGCCAGGTCGTACTTTTCCCCGGCCAGCTCCGCCAGCACCGCCCGCTCCAATTGCGGGGAAAAATCATTCAGCACCGGGATGGGGTAACGGGAAAAAGACTGCCCGGCGATTTTCAGATAAAATTTCAGCGTGTAACGGGGCGTCTCTTTCCAGGGCACCGGGATGAAGCGCTCGCACAGTTCCGGCATCCGGGAGAGGTAGGGGTCGTCCTTGGGCGACTCCACGTTGCTGATCACGGTCAGGGAGACCATATCCTTCAGTTTTGCAAGAATATTGCCGGTGCGAATCTTCCCGCCGGTGTCCATGGGAAATAAAAACCGCTGCGACAGGAATAAGACTTTCAAGGGTTTCGTAGCCATTTATCTTCTTTCGCGGCATAAGACCTCGGTTTCTAAAACCTTTGAGGTCTGGTTTTACATTATTTTTCCGTCAGCACTCTAACTTCTTCCGCCACGGTATCCTTAATGAGCGGTTTGACCACCTGCGCTTTGACCGCCGCCAAATTCGCAATGGTGGTATTCAACGCCTGCACCATATCGGAAATATCTTCGTGGTCGTAAGTGATCACGCTCTCCGGGCGGCGGCGATTCTCGCTGGCCACCACCGGCACTTGCAGCGCCAGCGCCTCTAATACCGAGGAGCTGACCCCGTCGCGGATGGGGGTGCGCAGGAAAATATCCGAGCGGGAGAGCGCGGTCAGGAAAGCGTCGTGCTCCAAATCGCCGGCAAAATAGACGTTGGCGGAGATTCCTAGCTCTTTCACCAGCTTGCGGATTTCTTCCGACCCGTCATCCGAACCTAAGATCAGCAGGCCCACTTCGGGGTGGGTTTTGGCCAGCTCCGCAATGCCTTTCACCATCCGGTCGATGAAAAATTCCGGGCGGAAGAACACGTAAGAGCTAATCAGGGGTTTGCGCTGCGCCATGAACCCCGCCAAAGCACCGTTCAACCGCGCCGGCTCGAAACGCAGGTATTGGCGGCTGAAAGCCTGGATGGGTACGATTTTTTCCGGGTTGACGCCGTACTCCACGATCTTCTCCTTCACCGCCTCGTTGTTGCAGATAATTTTCCCGGCAACCCCAAAGATGAATTTGAACATGGGAATCAAGCGCGGGGCGCGGGTTTTGGGAAAATACAACTGCTCCGGCCCGGCGTGCAGGGTCAGCGCCGGGCGCTTGAAGGTGAGCAGGCTGAGCGCTTCCGCTAAAATGGTAAGCACGAATCCTTTCGGAGAGTTGCCGTTCAGGTGCATGTGTACCCGGTAGCCGCGCAGGCAGCGGCTGAACACCTTCCAGGCGTAATCCAGCCCGTTCAACGACGTCAAATACTCCGGGCTGGGGATTTTCCGGCTCTCCGGGGCGATGTTGAGCACCTCGCAAACGTGCCCCGCTTCGATGAGCGCCTCTTTGACAAACGCCACCCGCACCCCCCATCCGGCCCGCGGGGGCGGGTAGGAACTGATTTCTAATATTTTGACGCGCTTTTTAGGGTTCATAAAATCGGATTTATTTTAAGAGCGGCTTATGACATCCCCCCTGTCCCCCCTTCAAAGGGGGGAAAGTCAAGGGCGAATGGGTAGTTCCCCCCTTTGAAGGGGGGGACAGGGGGGATGTTAAACCCTGAGTTCTCTCCGAATTCAATACTATGGCTCCAACCCTTAATTCACTTAAACACACGAACACCTGAACACCGCATTACCTATCGAATCAGCATCATGCGTTTTTCTTTGCCCGGGCCGCTGGTTTCGATCACGCAAACCGCGTCGGTTTCTTCGGAGCCGATCCAGAATTTTTTACGGCGGGGGTTCAAATGCACCCGCTCTTCCCCCTCCTCTGTAGCGACCCGGTACACGGTAATATTCTCCCCACCATGCTCGATGTGCAGGCGGCTGACCCGGTTGCGCAGCGCCGGCAGGGGAAAGAGCATTCCCAACCGCACCGGGAGGGGTTTTTGCAGGGTGATTCTCACGACCGGGGCCGGCGCTCTTTCGCCGTAGCCCTGCGCCATCCAGCCCTGGTCGGGCGCGGCTCCCCCGGCGGCGATGCTCACTTTCGCGGTATCGGGAAGCGCCAGCAGGGCCGCTTCCTGCCCGTTGCGCACCAGGCGGTCGTTGCGGAACATCAGGTTGCCGGGCGAAAAGTGCAGCGAGGATTCCACCCGGAAGGGCTTACCCCCTTCCCCGGCCACTTCATCCATTACCAGGAAATACTTTCCCTTGCGGAACAGGATATAACGGCGATGGAAAACCTTCTCCCCCAGCCCGGCAAAGCGGTCGATGGCTCCCCCGGCGAATTCCCACTCCGGGGAAGTTTTGAAGATTTCCGTTTTGGGCAGGGAGACGTTCGACCAGCCCAGCCGCCCCTGGTGCTGCGCCTGCCCGGCCCCGTTTACTTCGATGGCGTTGTGGCCGCGGGTGGAGCGGAAATAGCGGTGCCACTCCAGGGGCCCGAAATAGGTGTAAAAACCGGGATCGATCACCAGCGGTCGGCCCTCGATACAGAGTTCAAAGGAGAGGATGTCGGCGTGGCCGTGGGCGGCGGAGGGGGTTTCGTCGCGGAAAACTCCATGGGCGATCTCGCCGCAATCGAAGCAGCAGTAATTGCTGCCGCTCTCCCAGCCGTCGCGCATGACGGCGTAGCCGCTGCCGGGAAATTGGCGCGAAAACTGCGCCGGTTTCTCCGCTTTCAACCGCTCGAATGCCTGCACACCCGCGCTACCGGAAAGCCAGAGAATCTCTTCCCCGGCGCTCCCGGCCACGAATTTCATGTCGCCGCGGCGAAAAATGGCCGCGCCCAGCGCCAAAAAGGCCCGCAAATCCCACTTCGGCTCAGGATCATAAAAATAGAGCGAGCGGGCGCTGTCGATGTCGCCCGACATGGGCAATTGCCCGTCCGGGCGGGTGAGGTGCATGGGCAATTCGATGGCGCGTTCCAGTATCTCCCACAAGCGGGCGGAGACCGGCAGGCCGTTTTGCTCCCGCAGCACGGCTACCATCAGATAAAACCCCAGGGTAAAATGGTGGTAATAGCCGGCCTGCTCCACCGTGAACCCGTCGGAGTGGAACTGTTTTTCGGCCTGCGCCTCCAACTTCTGCCAGTAACGGTCGCGCCAGGTTTGGGTTTTGGGGGAATTGCCGTACACCGTGCCCAGGAAGGCCAGCGCGGCCAATTCCCCGATCAGGTGGTTGTAGGGACTGTAATAATACGAGAGATTTTCCTCGATCATCTCTCCCTGCAACAGCAGGTTGCGGGCCAAAACTTCCACGCGCTCCGGGGTCCATACCGCGGATTCCCGGGTGAAAAAATAGGCCCACAGCCAGGAAAAAATCCGCACCGCGTGCTCCAGCACCGAGGTGTGGTTGATCCCGATCTTGTGGGGATTATCGCGAATCCAGCTTTCTAACCACGCCCAGATTTTCGCGGCGTATTTTTCTTCCCCGGTCAAAAAGTAAGCTTTCGCAACTTCGATGAAAAACTGCTGGCGGTTTAGCTCCCAGGCGTATTTCACGTCGCCATATTTTTCAGTATTGAAGGTATCCATCAAAGCGTGATGCTGGCGCGGATACTCGGCTCTGGTCTGGGGATTGCGGTTCCAGGGGATGGGGTCGGGCAATTCCACCGCCAGGCCTAAAAAACGGAAACGGTTCCCCAGCAATTGATCGGCCTGCTGTTGCAGGGAGGCAAGCTTCCCGGGGAAAAGCCGGGAAAATTCATTCCGCAAACCTTCGGCGTCCTCTGCCAGCCCGAAAAAGCGCACCCCCGGGGCCGGGAAAGGATGCTGGCGCAAATCCCAACCCCGGATGTGCGCGGGAACGAAGGCCTCGCGATTATTGCCGTTTTTCTTCCACTTCAAAGTCTCCGCGCGGTTGCGGGCCTGCTGGCGCAGCCGGAAAGAGATCTCCGCAGAGGACATTTTGCGCAATTTGCTGGCGTATTTCAATACCGACATGGTTAGTTTGGGTTAGTATGGTTGACTTAAATAAGCATGGGGGGATGGAGGGTATAAGGTATAGGGTATTAAGGGAGTAGGGAGTGGGGAGTGGGGTGCAGGGTAATTTCTCTGACCCCAACCCCTATACCTTATGCCATATACCTTTTACCTTTCCCCCTCATCTACCCCTTCCGCAACACTTCCACAATCCGCTCCGCGGCCCGGCCGTCCCACAACTCCGGCACGCGTCCGGCTTTCCATTTGCCGGCGAGAATCCGCTCGCCCAACGCGATGATTTTCTCCGTATCCGTGCCCACGATCTCGTTAGTGCCCACCTCCACGGTAACCGGGCGCTCGGTGTTTTCCCGCAGGGTGAGGCAAGGAATGCCTAAGTAAGTGGTTTCCTCCTGGATGCCGCCGGAATCGGTCATCACGAATTTGCACTTCTGGGTCAACTGCATGAAGTCCAGGTAGCCGACCGGGGGCAGCAGTTTCAAATTCTTCAGGGATTTGACTTTCTCTTCCAGCCCGAACAGCTTGATATTTTTCTCGGTGCGGGGATGGATGGGAAAGATGATCGGCAAATGGCGCTGAATTTCCTCGAAAGCAGAGATAATTTTCAGGAAGTTCCCCGGTTCATCCACGTTGGAGGGGCGGTGCAGGGTCACCAGGGCGTAGCCGCGGGGCTGCAATTCTAAGTGCTTCAGCACCGGGGAGCCGTTGGCCTTTTCTAAGAAATAGGCCAGGGAATCGATCATCACGTTGCCCACGAAATGGATTTTGCCCCGGTCGATGCCCTCTTTCAGCAGGTTGTCGATCCCGCTCTGTTCAGTGACGAACAGATAATCCGAGACCGCGTCGGTCATCAGCCGGTTGATCTCCTCGGGCATTTTCCGGTCGTAGCTGCGCAGGCCCGCTTCCACGTGCGCCACCGGAATCCACAATTTGGAGGCCACCAGGCTGCACGCCACCGTGGAATTCACGTCGCCCACCACCAGCACCAGGTCCGGCTTCCGTTCTAAGCAGATTTTTTCAAAATCGATCATAATCCGGGCGGTCTGTTCCGCGTGGGAACCGGAGCCTACCCCCAAATAAATATCCGGCTGAGGAAGCTGCAAATCTTCGAAGAACAGCTTGCTCATGCGCTCGTCGTAATGCTGGCCGGTATGCACCAGCAGCGGCTCGAACTCCCGGGGATATTGCTGCATGGCGCGCTGGATCGGGGCGATCTTCATAAAATTGGGCCGCGCGCCCACCACGTTCAAAATTCGTTTCATATTCCTTCCTTATTTACGAAACGCAATAATCGGCGTTAAATGCCGTTTTTACTGTGATACTCTGCACTTCCCCATTATCGGAAATTTAATCGGCCGCTTGATCCGTCTTATCCGACGGAGATGTGGCAATCACTCTTTCATCAATCAAAACTTAACCACAACCCGAAAAACAACCCGAACCGTTATGCAAAATTTTTATCTCCTTTATCTGCCGCAACGTTCCTTTTTATCTTAAATGCCAATCAGGAGTCGAAGGTTTTTATGCAGGAGATTTTTCAAACACCCCAAAACACGCGGAGGAGCTATGGCGCTCATGTCCATCAACCCGGCAACGGGAAAAACCATTAAAACCTACGAAGAAATGTCGCCGCAGGCAGTGGAAAAAAATATCCGGCAAGCCCATCGCACCTTTTTGGAATGGAGGCGAAGCGGCTTTTCCGATCGTGCGTTGCTGCTGAAAAAATCAGCCCTGCTGCTGCGCCACAAAAGCGCGGAGTACGCCCGCCTGATGGCCGAGGAGATGGGCAAGCCGGTGCGGGAAGGGCGCGCCGAGGCGGAAAAATGCGCCTGGGTGTGCGAGTACTACGCGGAAAACGGGGAGAAATTCTTGCAGCCGGAAATCATCGCGACCGACGCCCGCAAAAGTTTCGTCACCTTCCAGCCGTTGGGAGTGGTGCTGGCGGTGATGCCCTGGAATTTCCCTTTCTGGCAGGTGTTCCGCTTTGCCGCCCCGGGGCTGATGGCCGGCAACGTAGGTCTGCTGAAGCACTCTTCCAACGTGACCGGCTGCGCCCTGGCCATCGAGGCGGTTTTCCGCGAGGCCGGTTTCCCCGAACATTGCTTTACCACACTGCCGGTGGGCAGCGGGCAGGTTTCCGCGATTATCGAAAATCCCCTGGTGGCGGCGGTTACCCTCACCGGCAGCACCCCCGCGGGCAGGGCGGTTGCGAAAAAAGCCGGGGAAATGCTCAAAAAGTCGGTTTTGGAATTGGGCGGCAGCGATCCCTACATCGTGCTGGAAGACGCGGACCTGGAGGCGGCGGTGAGCGCCTGCGTAAACAGCCGCTTGATCAATTCCGGGCAAAGCTGCATCGCCGCCAAGCGCTTCATCGTTCCCCAATCCATCGCCGATGAATTCGAGCGTCTTTACGTGGAAAAAATGCGCGTTAAAAAGATGGGCGATCCTTTAGAAGAGGATACCGAGGTCGGCCCCCAGGCGCGCCGCGATTTGCGCGACGATTTGCACCGCCAGGTGGCGGAAAGCATCAAGTTGGGCGCTAAATGCCTTTTAGGCGGGGAAATTCCCCCGGGGGACGGCGCGTTTTATCCCCCCACGGTGCTCAGCGCGGTGCGCGAGGGGATGCCCGCGTTCGACGAGGAGCTTTTCGGCCCGGCCGCGGCGATCATCCGGGTGAAGGATGAGGCGGAGGCGATCCGCACGGCGAATAATTCCGTTTTCGGGTTGGGGGCGGCCATCTTCACCCGCGACGTTGAGAGGGGCGAGCGCATCGCGGCGGAAGAACTGGAGGCGGGCAGCTGCTTCGTCAACGCCTTTATCAAATCCGACCCGCGCCTGCCCTTCGGGGGCGTCAAAGAAAGCGGCTACGGCCGGGAGCTCTCCCATTACGGCATCAAGGAATTCGTGAACATCAAAACGGTGTACGTGAAGTAGGAAGGGTTGAAGTTGCGGGTTGCGAAGTTGCCAAAATACTGCGCGAGTACAAAATCAGGAGTGCAGAATTGATTCTGCACTGGCGCTGGGGGTGCAAAATAAATTTTGCACTCCTGTTTTCTGCCTGCAAGCCGGCATTACCCGGCTAAATAAATTGCGGCCATAGCCCAGGCGATCGTTTCTCAAAACTGAATTTGCAGGGTCATCAGTACGCCGCCTTCCGGGCGGGCGGCCAGGGAGGCCCGGGAATAAGGGCTCCACAGCGCGTCGCCCACCGCCACCGCCCAGAGCGCCGCACTGGCGATGGTGAATACCTGGCGGGTTTTGTGCCATTGGTCGTAATCGGAATAAGTGCGCTCGATATCTTCCGGGGTGTTGCTGTCCAGGTATTTCTCACGAGCGGCATTCTCTTGAAGCAGTGAAATTCCCGTGGCCAGCAAACTGCCCCAAAACGCCCCTCCCAATAAATATCCCTTAGTTTTCTGATGTTTGTAAAACTGCCCCCAGCCGGGGAGGATCATGGAGCGCCAGGCCGCGCCGGGGCGCAGGTCCTCCACAAAAACGTAGCGGGTATAAGCCGCCCCCGGCCCCGAACCGGCCAGCGCCTGGTAATCTTTTTTGATGTCGTTGAAGAAATCGATGATTTTAGGAGATACCGTCACCGGGTCCAACTCGTAACCGGGATCGACCGAGAGCAGGCTCAGGAAATGGGTTCGCGCGGAATCCACCTGCCCGACGTTGTAATAGGAGAGCGCGACGTAACGGTGCAAAAACAACAATTCGTCAGGGGCGAATGGTTGGCCGGAGGTTAGTATTTCCTTGCCGGTAGAGATTGCTTTTTCAAACTCCACCGCATCGTAATAGAATTTTACCTGCAAAATATCCGCGGTAGAAGATTGGGCTTGAAGCGCGAGGAAGGAAAAAGGAAAAAGGTAAAAGGCAAAAGCCAGGAGGAAAGTGGAAAGCAAGCCGGCAGATCGAAATGGGCCATGGGATCGGGCTAAATTCATTCGCATCGGTATCATTCGTAGTTTATTTCGATGAGCGGGAATCTAAGCAATTATGGGATTATAAACAACGGTTGGACGAGATACGGCCAATAAAAAAAGACCTCAAAGGTTTTGAAAACCTTTGAGGTCTTTGATTTACCCCAGTAAATGTCATTTGCTCAACGTTACCTGGCGGGAGGCCGTTTCTCCGGCGGTAATTACCACGCTGTCGGCCCAGGCGGAGAAATTGGGGTTGACCAGTTTGATTTCGTACTTTCCGGAGGGCAGGGAAATGGGGTGTTTCAGGGGAGTGGTGTCGTAATATTCTCCGTTGAGGTACACCTCCGCCCAGGGAGTTACCCGCAGGGCCAGGTAACCGGCCCGGGGCCGGAGATTGACCACCAGGGAATCGGTTTTACCGGGTTCAACGGCCACCTGGCGGCGGTAGGTCTCGAAGCCGGGATTCTTCAATTCCAGGTTATATACTGCGGGCGGCAACAACAGCGGCTGGCGCAGCGGGGTAGTATCCTTTTTCTGCCCGTCGATAAATATATCCGCCCAGGGAGCGCAGACGATAAAAAGCCCGCCCGGGCCAGCGGAGGCGCTTTCCGCCAGAGAATCCCGCAACGCTGGCGGGCGCTCTGCGCTATCGCTTTCCGGGGATAAATTTCCCGCGGGGGATGTCGTCCCCGGTCGAGCCTCTTGATGGTCGCTCCCGGCAGCGCCGCGAGAAAGCGTTTGCGCCGGTATATCGCCACGGCGATTTTTCGCAGCAGAATTACGGGCGATTGATGAGGGTTGGCCTGTGCTATCTTGTTCCAGCGAGGAGAAAAAAGTATCACTTGAATTCAACGAGTCGGGAAGCCGGGCGGGCGCCGCCGGATTCCCCAGGGGTTGCTTCCCGGCGGACGGTTCTTGCCCTCCATTGCGGCTGAACAGGATGACCAGCGCTATGATCATTGCTCCCAAAATCACTGCCGGCAGCCGGTAAGAGGGGCGCAGAAAGGAACTCCTGCCCGTTTTGTCAGCAGCTTTTTCGCGCGGCCGGAAACCCGCGGGATCAATGATGAAAGCCGCCAGGCGGTCGCGATTGGCCGGCAGGTTATGAAAACCGAAATGGCTGAGAACCTCTTTGGCGGAAGCGGGGCGCTTCCGGGGATCTTTGTGCAGCATTCCCGCCGCCAGGCCGGAGAACCAGTCGGGAATGTCCGGCCGGATTTGCCGGAGAGGCGGGGGATTGTTTCTCAATACTTTTTGGATGGAATCGGCGAAATTTTCTCCCCGGAAAGGCGATTCCCCGCTGGCCAGCGCGTAGAGGGTAGCGCCTAAGCTGAAAATATCCGAACGCTGATCCAGCTTCTCCCCCCGGGTTTGCTCCGGCGACATATACGCCGGGGTGCCCACCGTTCCCCCCTGCGCGGTGATCGAAGGCAAATCCTCCGTGCGCGCCAGCCCGAAATCGGTGATTTTGACCGCGCCCTCCCGGCTCACCATAATATTGCCCGGCTTGATGTCGCGGTGGATGATTCCCTGGGAATGGGCGTAAGCCAGCCCGGCGATCAGCTCTCTGCTGATGAACAGCGCCAGCTCAACCGGCAGGGGATGATGCCGTTTCAGAAACTGCCCTAAATCCTCCCCTTCGATATATTCGATTACCAGGTAGAGGTTGTCGGAATGGGTACCGACATCATAGATGCTGACGATATTGGGATGCTTCAGGCGGGCGCATATAATTGCTTCGCGGCGAAAACGCTCGATCAGGTCCGCCTCTCGCTGCCACTGGGCGTTCAGCAGCTTGATGAGCACCAGGCGTTCCAACGCCAACTGCTTCCCCAGGAATACCGTGGTAATCGGCCCCCGGCTGATCTCTTTGAGGATTTCGTAGCCTTCGATCTTCATCGGTTTCTAATTCTAATGGCGAAAAGGGAGCAGTAGGCAGGGGCAGGAGCGGAGGCAGGTGGCAGGGAAGGAGCACAAATATTGCCTATGGCGAAGCCCCGGCACAAAGTGCTTCCTTTGGAAAAGGGGTAAACCACCGCTAACGCGGCTGCCCCTGCTCCTGCCCCTGCTCCTGCCCCTACTCCTGCCCCTGCCCCTACTCCTGCCCCTGCCCCTACTCCTGCCCCTACTCCTGCCCCTGCCCCTACTCCTGCCCCTGCCCCTGCCTCCTGCTCCTGCCCCTGCCTCCTGCTCCTGCCGCCCCTGCCCCTGCCTCCTGCTCTTGTCCCTGCCCACTGCTCCTGCCCCTGCAAAACTGAAGTTTTGCACTCCTGCTTCTGCCTATAGATCCTCCCCAATCCCCCACTCTTTCAGGCGGTATTGCAGCCAGCGACGGGAAACGTCCAGCATCTGGGCGGTTTTGGTGCGATTATTCCCGGTCAGCTCTAAGGTTTTCAGGATGGCGTATTTCTCGATTTCCTGCAGCGGTTTGCCGGCCAGGTCGGATTCCGGGCGGGGGCGGTGCAAATTGAACAGGCCGGCGGGAATTTTCGGCTCCCGGGCCAGGATCACCGCCCGCTCGATGGAATTTTCCAGCTCCCGGATGTTCCCCGGCCAGTGATAACTTTTGAGCAATTCCAGCGCCTCCATGGTGAACCCGCTGATTTTTTTCTTGTTCTGCAAGGCGAATTTTTGCAAAAAATGCTCCGCCAGCAGGGGAATGTCATCCTTCCGTTCCCGCAGCGGGGGCATTTTGATATTGATGACGTTCAGGCGGTAATAGAGGTCTTCCCGGAAATTTCCCGCCTGCACTTCCTGCCAGAGATCCTTATTGGCCGCGGAGATAATCCGTACGTCCACGTTGCGGATGGCGGTCTCGCCCACCCGCTTGATCTCCCCTTCCTGCAGCACCCGCAGCAGCTTGGTTTGGATGTTCTTGTTGATGTCCGCGATTTCATCGAGAAACAGGGTGCCCTGGTGCGCCTGCTCGAAGAGGCCGGCCTTGTTTTCGATGGCCCCGGTAAAAGCGCCTTTTTTGTGGCCGAAAAGCTCGCTCTCTAACAAATTTTCCGAGAGGCTGCCGCAGAAAATCGGGATGAAGAGATTCTCCTTTCGGGGAGAGTGATAGTGCAGCGCCCTGGCGACCAACTCCTTGCCGGTGCCGCTTTCCCCTTCGATCAGCACCGTGGCCGTGGAACCGGCCACGTCGCGCACCATTTCCAGGATGTGTACGATGGGGGCGCTTGTCCCGATGATCTCCGGGAAGATAGTGTTGAGCGAAATCTGCTGCTTCAAACGCTGGTTTTCCGATTGCAATTTCTCGAATAGCCGGGCGTTCTCGATGGCGATGGCGGCCTGTCCGGCAAAGGCTTGCAGAAAGCGCAGGCTCTCTTCATCGAAATGCCCGGCGCCGGCGCGGTTATCCATATAAATCGCCCCGATCAGCTCATCCTGGCGCAGCAGCGGGGTGCATACCACGGAGCGGATATTTTGCAGCAGCACGCTCTCCGCCCCGGAAAAGCGCTCATCCGCCCGGGCATCCATGGTCAGCACCGGCTCCCCTTTCTCCAGCACCTGGTTCACCACGCTGCTGGACAGCTCCCGGATGGAGGAGATGGTCTCCTTGCTGATATTCCGGGCGGTGACCGCCTCAAACTCTTTCTTGCCGGCGGGAGATTTCAGAAGGATAAACCCCCGCTCCGCCTTTAGCGCCTCCATGGCGAGGTCCATGATGCGGTCGAACAGCGTGGAGGTGTCGTGCACGGCGTTGATTTGCTCGCTGATGGATAAAAGCGCCTGGTAGGGATTTTGTGAGGGCATAGCCTTCTCTGGATGTTTTTGCCACGTATTACGTAAAACGTAAGAAATATATCAGTCTTCGCTGTGAAAATCAACCTGATTAACGACACGCTACAAAATAAATCATTATGAATCTTTGAATTGTCATCAAAGAGAAATTGGATTAAATTTTTCCTCAATTGTAGGGAAATTGAAAAGTTGATACATTGGAGTCCATAGTTTTTTCAAGTAGAATCCTGATCACTGAAGGTGAAGAGTGCCAAGGGAAAAAACGAAAGCCAGCTTTACACAAAGACTATTGAGTTTAATCTCAGAACCAGCGTTCATAAAGTTTGAAAACATCCTTAGCGAACCGAATTTTTTTAAAATAGTCGGCAGAACTCATTATGAAAGATGGCATTCATGTTTTTTCGGGTGGTTATTGGATCCCAGTGGTTCACATTTACTTTCAGATTATTCTCTAAAAAGGTTTTTGTTGTTGCTCTTTGACGAACGATGTCTTAAAGCGAGTGATCATTCAAAGCAGTTTTTATTAACGATACTTCCAACTGTTGAGTTTTATGACGTGGAAGTTACACCGAATGAGAATACTCCAAATGAGACCAGTATTATTGGCGTAGGTAGATTTGACATCTTTCTCACAGCAAATTTTGAAGACAGTTTGGGCAATAAAGGTAAGCTAAACATTGTATTTGAATTAAAAATTGATTCAAAACCTGATGGGAAACAGTCAAAAAAGTATGCAGATTGGCTCTATAAAAGTCACCCCAATGATGTAAACTTGTTAATATATTTAACGCCAAATCTTTCATTGGATTCTAAATCTACGGTTGGGGATATGAGATGGTACTGTTTGGATTATCAATTGTTGAATGATAAACTATTAATGCCATTGCTCGACCACCCCAATCTAAATGATAAAGTTAAACCTTTCATTATTCAATATATTAAAAACCTGAAGATTAGATATAAGGGAATCAAAATGGCAATTACGAATGAAGAAAAGAAAATGGCTATTGCTCTTTACGAGAAATACAATGATGTGTTTGATTCGATTTATGATGTCTTAGTAGCAACAGGAACCATCGATTATAGTACTTCGGATGTTGCAGATACTAAGGGGCGAACCACTGGAAGAATAGCTGTTAAGCTTGATAACAAAGTTTTTTCTAATGAAACTTTACGCCTACTTTTCGGAGATATTCTGAAGTATATCGTTGAAAAAAAATATATCTTGAAACTTCCACTTCCCTGGGGAAGCAGCAAGCACAGATATATCGTAACAAATGAAATTCCGCCCGTTCATCCAAATGGCAGAGAATTTTTTTATCCTGTGAAGTATGAAGGATATACCATGGAAAGTCATTATGGTCGAGAGAGAGGGCTTAAAATATTGAGTGATTTATGTAAAAAGCTCGAAATAGATTTTGATACAATTGAGACATAATTAATGAATTTTGACCAAAGGCCCTTCAACCATGCCCGCCATCAGAACCTTCGTCGCCATCAAAATTTCTCCCGAATTAGAAACCGCCTTCGAAGCGCTGGCGCGCGCAATGCGCAAACTTCCCGGGGAGGTGCGCTGGGTGGACCCTAAATCCATTCACCTTACCTTGAAATTTTTGGGAGAGATTACCCCGGCACAGGCGCGGGAAGTATTTGCCGCCGTGGAGCGGGCGGCAAACGGAATCCCCCCCTTTTCCCTGAAAGCCGCAAGCAAAGGCGCGTTCCCCTCTTTGCAGCGCCCGCGGGTATTCTGGGTGGGACTGGCGGAACCGGGCGGCGATCATTTAACGGCCCTGCAACGAAAAATCGAGGAAGAGTTGCACCTCGCCGGCTTCCCCAAGGAGGAACGCGGCTTCAAACCCCATTTAACGGTCGGGAGGGTGAAGGGGATGAAAAACATCGAAACGGTTTCCAAAACCTTTATGGAATACCCCTTCCCGGAGGTCGAATTCGCCGCCGGCAACGTATTGGTGATGAAAAGCGACCTCACCCCCCGGGGCGCGATTTACACGGTGCAGAAGGCGTTTCCTCTCAAAAAATAATCACTCTGCTCATATTCTCTAAAATCCCAACCAGGAGACGCGCATGTTCCCCGCCCAAACCTATATCGAACGCAGAAACCGCCTGAAACAGCAGCTTGGTTCCGGGGTGCTCTTGTTCCTCGGCAATGAGGAAAGCCCCATGAATTACGCCGACAACGCCTTTCATTTCCGGCAGGACAGCTCCTTCCTCTACTTCTGGGGCATCGATGCACCGGGCCTGGCAGCGCTGATCGACGTGGAGGAAGACCGGGAGATCGTCTTCGGAAACGACCTGACCGTGGAAGAGATCGTCTGGATGGGGCCGCAGCCCACCATCGCGGAAAAAAGCCGCCAGGCGGGGGTGAAAGAGAGCGCCCCGATGCGCCAATTGGAAGATGCCCTGAAAAAAGCGCTTCAGGCCGGGAAGAAGATCCATTTTCTGCCCCAGTATCGCGCGGAGAACGTTATCAAGCTGCAAAAACTATTGGGGCTGCACCCGGACGCGGCCGATCAACAGGCTTCCGCTCCCTTCATCAAGGCGATGGTGGCGCAGCGCTCCCGCAAATCCGCGGAAGAAGTGGCCGAGATCGAAGCCGCGCTGGAGATTACCCGGGAAATGCACCTGCTGGCCATGAAACAGGCTCGCCCGGGGGTGTACGAGCGCGAGGTCGCCGGGTTGATGGAAGGAATCGCCTATGCCTTAGGCGGGCGGCTCTCCTTTCCGATCATTTTTTCCATTCACGGGGAGACCCTGCACAACCACTACCACGGCAACCGCATGAAAGCAGGGGACATGGCGGTAAACGATTCCGGCGCGGAATCCGCTCGCCATTACGCGGGGGACATCACCCGCACCATTCCCATCGGCGGCAAATTCGATCCGCGCCAGCGGGAGGTGTATGAAATCGTGCTCGACGCCCAGCAAAAGGCCATCGAAGCCTGCAAGCCGGGGGTGGAGTTCCGCAGCGTGCACCTGCTCGCCTGCAAGCGCCTCGCCAGCGGCTTAAAAGCGTTAGGATTGATGAAAGGCGACCCGGAAGAAGCGGTTCCCGCCGGGGCGCACGCGCTGTTTTTCCAGTGCGGGCTGGGCCACATGTTAGGGTTAGACGTGCACGACATGGAGGGGCTGGGAGAGGAATACGTCGGTTACACGGAGACCATCCAACGCAATCCTCAATTCGGCATCCGCTCCCTGCGCTTAGCCAGGGCCCTGGAGCCCGGCTTCGTACTCACCGTGGAGCCGGGGCTGTATTTCATCCCGCAACTGATCGACCGCTGGAAAGCGGAGAACAAGTTTCCCCAATTCATCAATTATGAAGCAGTGGAAAAATACCGCAGCTTCGGGGGCATCCGGGTAGAAGACAACATCCTGATCACCGATACCGGAAACCGGGTGTTAGGCAAGCCCATTCCTAAAACCATTGAAGAAGTGGAGGGGCTGGCGGGGGCGTGAAGCGCGTTGCGTAATGCGTGATGTCTTTGGGGTAAGGCTTTTACGCTTCCCGCTCCCCGCTTCACGTTTCATGCATTACGCTTTAACGAATTACACACTAAAAACAGTCGGCGATGAACTCTCAGAAGGAGACCCTATGTTCAAAAATCACCCCCGGGGATTGACCACCCTGTTCTTTACCGAGATGTGGGAGCGGTTCGGATTTTATACCATGATGGCGGTGTTCACGCTGTACATGGACGAGAGTTTCAAATGGAGCGACGCGGACAAGGCGGACGTGTACGGCCTGTTTTTAGGGGCGGTATATTTCTTCCCCATCTTAGGCGGGTGGATCGCCGATAAGTTCCTCGGTTATCGCAATACCATCCGGGTGGGAGCGGTGATTATGATGTGCGGTTACGCGCTGCTGGCTTTTTCGGCCCTGAACCGCCTGGCGCTGTTTTACGGCGGGCTGGTAATGATCGCCTTTGGCAACGGGCTGTTCAAGGCCAACATCTCCGTGCTGGTGGGCAAGCTCTACCCGCCGGGCAGCAAACTGAAGGACGTGGGATATAATATTTTCTACATGGGGATCAATATCGGCGCGTTCATCGCGCCCCTGGCCGCCACCGCGCTGCACAACCGGTTCGAAAACTACAATGTCTCTTTCGGGACGGCTTCCCTGGGTATGATCGTTTCCATGGCCATTTTTCAACTGGGACGGGGAACCTACCAGGTCAGCGAAGCGCCGGAATCCCCTGCTGCGACCGTTTCCAACCCCCAGCAGCAGGCGGCCATGAGCAAAAAGGAAGAGTGGGAGCGGCTGGCCTCCCTGGGCATCCTGTTTTTGATCGCGATTTTCTTCTGGATGGCTTTTTACCAGAACGGTTTCGCCCTGACCCTCTTCGCCCAGCGCTCCACGGTTGAATACTCCTTTCTGCGCCCGGAAACCTACCAGTTTTTCGGCCCCTTTTTCATCGTGATCCTGACCCCGGTGATCGTCTCGATTTTCAACGCCTTGCGCAAGCGCGGGAAGGAGCCTTCCAGCGCGAGCAAGATTTTCCTGGGTATTTTTATCGCCGGGGCCTCGCTGATCGTGATGGTATTCGCCTCTTTGATGGGCGGGAACCTGGATCAAAACATCATGTCCCCCGCCTGGCTGATCAGCTCGTACCTGGTGATCACGGTAGCGGAAATCCTGGTCAGCCCCATGGGGCTTTCTTACGTTTCCAAAGTCGCCCCCCCGCGCATGGGCGGGCTGATGATGGGCTGCTGGTTTGGCGCTACCGCCCTGGGCGCTTATTCCTCGGGGCTGTTAGGGCGGTTTTACAGCTCCCTGGCGCACCATGAATATTTCATGCTCCTGGCGGGGCTGCTCTTCGCCGCCTCGCTGTTAGTGCTACTGTTCTTGAAAAAACTGAACCGCTTTGCGGGGTGAGAGGTTTAGGTATAAGGTATAGGGTATAGAGGTATAGGGTATAAGGAGAGCAACGCCTTATACCCTATACCCGCATCCATTATCGCAACCAAAGGAGAGTTTCATGTCGCAAAACTTTGTCGAGAAAATCGCCCGGGCCTTCGCGGTGGGATTGGAAGAAGGCCACACCGTGCGCAGCGGCGACTACCTGTCCATCCAGCCCGCTTACGTGATGACTCACGACAACACCGGCGCGGTGATCCCCAAATTCCGCAGCATCGGGGCAAGCAAAATCGCCAATCCCCGCCAGCCGGTTTTTACCCTCGATCATAATGTGCAGGATACCAGCGAGCAGAACCTGCAAAAATATGGAAAGATCGAAGCGTTTGCCAAACAGATGGGCGTGGATTTCTATCCCGCCGGAAGGGGCATCGGGCACCAGATCATGTGCGAGGAAGGCTACGCCTGGCCAGGAACCCTGGTGGTGGCCTCGGACAGCCACTCCAACATGTACGGCGGGCTGGGCTGCTTAGGCACGCCCATCGTGCGCACCGACGCCGCGGCCCTCTGGGCCACCGGGCGCACCTGGTGGCAGGTTCCCCCGGCGGCAAAGGTGGAATTGCAGGGAAAACTGCGCGCCGGCGTAACCGGAAAAGACGTGATCATCGCCCTGTGCGGGGTGTTCAACAAAGATGAAGTGCTCAACCACGCGGTGGAATTCGTGGGCGAGGGCGTGAAGAGCCTGAGCATCGACGAGCGCCTGACCATCGCCAACATGAGCACGGAATGGGGCGCGCTGGCCGGGGTTTTCCCGGTGGATGAAATCACCCTGGCCTGGCTGCGGGAGCGCGCCGCGTTCATCGCCCGGCGCGGGCTGGCGGGCGCGCCCTCGGACGCCGACGGAAACGGAATTCACCCCCGCCTGAACGAGAAACGCATCGTGGAGCTGGAAAAACGGCTGCCGGAGCTGCGGGCGGACAAAGATGCCTATTACGCGAAGGAATTGGCATTGGATCTCTCCGCGGTGCAGCCGTTCGTCTCCGGCCCCAACGGGGTCAAGGTGATGGCCGGGGTGGGAGAGCTGCGCCGGAAGAATCTCAAAATCCACAAAGCCTACCTGGTTTCCTGCGTCAACAGCCGGGTGGAAGACCTCGCGGAAGCGGCGCGGGTGGTGGCCGGAAAAAAGGTGGCGGAGGGAGTGGAATTCTACATCGCCGCGGCCTCCAGCGAGGTGCAGGCGGAGAGCGAAAGACGGGGCGACTGGCAAAAACTGTTAGCGGCGAGGGCAATTCCCCTGCCGCCCGGCTGCGGGCCTTGCATCGGGTTAGGGCGGGGGCTGCTGCAGGATGGCGAGGTGGGCATCTCCGCCACTAACCGCAATTTCAAGGGGCGCATGGGCTCTCCCAACGCGCAGGCCTATTTGGCATCTCCCGCGGTGGTGGCCGCCTCCGCCATCGCCGGAAAGATCGACTTTCCCGGGGAATGGGCTTCGGAAATGCCCCGGGGAGAAATCCGGGTGAATCTCAAAAAAACCGCGGCGGGCGGGGAAGTGCGCATCCTGAAGGGGTTCCCGGAAACGCTGGAAGGAGAGTTGATCTTCTGCCACCAGGATAATCTCAACACCGACGGCATCTTCCCCGGCAAATACACTTACATCGACGATTTCACCCCGCAGCAGCAGGCGCAGGTGGTGATGGAGAACTACGATCCCGAATTCGGCAAAATCGCCAGGGAAGGGGATATTTTAGTAGGCGGTTTCAACTTCGGTACCGGCAGCTCCCGGGAGCAGGCCGCCACGGCCCTGAAATACCGCGGATTGCAATTGGTGCTGGCCGGTTCTTTCAACGAAACCTACAAGCGCAACGCCCTGAACAACGGCTACCTGGCCGTGGAAGCGCCGGATCTGGTGAACGATCTCAAACAGCGCTTCGGAAAAGAAAAACTGACCGTGCGCAGCGGCATCCCCGCGAAGGTGAATTTCCGCAAATCCGTGGTAGAGGCGGGCGGTAAAAGCTACCCCATCGATCCGGTGGGAATTGCCGCGCAGGAGCTGGTGCTGGCCGGGGGGTTGGAGAATTGGGTGAAGGAAAGACTGTAGGATTTTGCCTGCCTGACTGCCGGATTTCAGGCAGGCAGGGTGTTAAGGTGCGCAAATGTTCAAGTAAACCTTCCGAATCCCGGATGACCTCGGCATGCCAGGGAAGGTTTTTTCTGCGCTAAACAATTCTCAGGCCGGTTTCAACAATTTCTTTGATGAAAGGATTGTCAAGGGAAAAATCGCCCGGGCGGAAAGGATGCACTTCGATGGAGCGATCTATTTGCAGGATAAAAGGGAACAGCATTTTGCTGTCTTCAAAACTATCGCCGGAAAAATCTGGCGACACGATGGCCAAGTCGATGTCGCTCCATTCGTGCGATTTGCCTTTTACGGATGAACCAAAAAGATATGCCTGAACAATCTCGATTTTTTTGGAGATGAGATCGAGAAACAAGTGAACCTTGTTGTCTATATCTGTTGCAACAGCCATTGGTATAGCTCCTTGATTTTGGCAAAATATGGTTCGGCAAACTGCCGGGTACACTTTTGGTAGAATTCTAACTTATAGTCTGGATAACGGGTTCGCAGGTTAAACTGGTTTAGCTCAAGCAGTAAATTTTCTTGTTGTAATGTGAGGTTCAGGCTGGTGTGGGCGGCTATCATGGAAAGATTGTGGGTAAAGGGTGGGGTTTGATTCTGAGTGTCTCGCACAAAAAAGGCTTTCAGCATTTTTTCAATTACCAGGTGCCCCAGGAACAGACACCAATCGTAGCGTCCGTGCTCAAACAGCGTCTCAGCACTCTCCAGGTCATGGGCGGCTGATTTCAGCCAATAATCGATATGTTCTTGAAGTTTCATAATTTTCGCCCGTTGGTAAAATATTTCAAATATCCAGGGAAATCAAGGAGGGAAAACCTATCCACAGTACAATTCTACAACCGTAATAATATTTACCAAACAATGCTCCTGACTTTATCTTTCATGGTCTCTTTCCCATTGGGTCCGGAGTTTCCTGGCAAATTTCAAGTCATTTTATCTAAAAAGCCCTCTGATGGCGATATACATCGAATCCTCCATTTGCTGAAATTGAGATGCCGGTGCAAATCTAAGTATAGCTGCGCCTGGATGCAACTTCGTTATCGATCAGTTTAATTGGAATCCCCCCCGGCGGTATTATTATGCCACAAATTCCCCTTGAACCCTCCCTTTGCTTTCCGTAAGTTTGCAGCAACAACCATTGTCAGAAGAAACAAACAAAACGGAGGAAAGCCATGAAACGCATAATCCGGCTCTGGTTCACGCTGGGCGCATTGCTCCTGGGCAGCCTGCCGGGAGCGGCGCAGACCATTGACCCCAATTTGTGGATCACCAATGCTCCGGTGAGAGCATTGGTGGTTTCGGGAAGCACCATCTACATTGGGGGAGACTTTACCGAAGTGGGTCCCGCCACGGGCGGCGGGGCGGCCATCGACGTTGTTACCGGCGCGCCAGATATTTCTCTGCCGAAGGTGCTAGGAACTGTGAATGCGGTGGTTCCAGACGGGATGGGCGGTTGGTATATCGGAGGAATATTTACCCATGTAAACGGGGTACCGCGCAATAACATCGCCCATATTCAGGCGGACCATACCCTCTCTCCCTGGGATCCTGATGCCAACGGTCCGGTAGCAACCCTTGCGGTGAGCGGCTCCACCATCTATGCCGGGGGAGCCTTTATCAGCATTGGCGGGCAGGCGCGAAACTACATTGCCGCACTGGATGCCGCTACCGGCAGCGCCACAACCTGGAATCCCGATGCTAACGACGGAGTATGGACCCTGGTGGTGAGCGGCTCCACGGTCTATGCCGGGGGAGGGTTTACCAGCATCGGCGGGCAGCCGCGAAACTACATCACCGCGCTGGATGCTGTTAGCGGCAGCGCTACCCCCTGGAATCCTAATGCCAACAACCCTGTAAATGCCCTGGCAGTGAGCGGCTCCACCATCTATGCCGGGGGATTTTTTACCAGCATCGGGGGGCAAGCGCGAAACTACATCACCGCGCTGGATGCCGCTACCGGCAGCGCTACCCCCTGGAATCCTAATGCCAACAACCCTGTAAGTGCCCTGGCAGTAAGCAGCTCCACGGCCTATGCCGGGGGGTATTTTACTAATATTGGCGGGCAGCCGCGAAACCGCATTGCCGCGCTGGATGCTGCTACCGGCAGCGCTACCCCCTGGAATCCCAATGCCAACAGCGTGGTATGGGCCCTGGCGCTGAGCGGCTCCACGGTCTATGCCGGGGGAGAATTTACCAGCATCGACGGGCAGGCACGTAACCGCATTGCCGCGTTAGATGCCGCTACTGGCAGCGCCACCGCCTGGAATCCCAATGCCAATATCGGGGTATTGGCCCTGGCGGTGAGTGGCTCCACGGTCTATGCCGGGGGAGGGTTTACCAGCATTGGCGGGCAGGAGCGCAACCGCATTGCCGCGCTGGATGCCGTTAGCGGCAGCGTCACCGCCTGGAATCCAGATGCCGATGAACTAGTAACCGCTCTGGCGGTGAGCGGCTCCACAGTCTATGCCGGGGGAGACTTTTTCAATATTGGCGGGCAGCAGCGCAGCCGCATTGCGGCACTGGATTCCGCTACCGGCAGCGCAACCGCCTGGAATCCCAACTCCATCTTCGGTCCGGTTCTTGCCCTGGCGGTGAGCGGCTCCACGGTCTATACCGGGGGAAACTTTCACCACATCGGCGGGCAGCCGCGAGACTACATCGCTGCGCTGGATGCCGCTACTGGCAGCGCCACCGCCTGGAATCCTGATGCCAATGGCGAAGTAGTGACCCTGGCGGTGAGCGGCTCCACGGTCTATGCCGGGGGAGGGTTTACCAGCATTGGCGGGCAGGCGCGAAACTACATTGCCGCGCTGGATGCCACGACCGGCAGCGCCACGGCCTGGAATCCCAATGCCAACAACTGGGTATCTGCCCTGGCGGTGAGCGGCTCTACGGTCTATGCCGGGGGATCTTTTGGCAGCATCGGCGGGCAGGAGCGCAACTACATTGCCGCGCTGAATGCCGCTACCGGCAGCGCTACCGCCTGGGATCCCAATGCCTACCCCGGGGTAGATGCCCTGGCGGTGAGCGGTTCCACGGTATATGCCGGGGGAGCGTTTATCCGCATAGGTAATTTGCCCCATGCCGGAATTGCCGGGATCAGCGCGTTACAGTCCGCTGGGGTGATGGTGGTGAGCCCGCAAATGCTGAATGTTGCTCTCTCGCAGGGCCAAACCGGGGATGAGACCATCACCATCTTCAATTCCGGGGGAGGCGAGCTGATCTGGAGCATCAGCGTGGTTCCGATGGTTGAGTGGTTGGAGGTAGCCTCTACGGCCGGCACGGTTCCCGCAGGCGGCAGCATGGATGTGACGGTAACCTTCAACGCCGACACCCTGCCAGGCGATTACTCCACTGACATTATGGTGAGCGGCAACGATCCGAATAATCCCTCCGATGTGGTCACTGCGCATATGCTGGTTTGCGGTGCTGACCAACTGAGCGGCGTGCTGGGCGACGTTACCGGTGACGGCGCAACCAACTCCATCGACGCCCTAGTGCTCCTATCCTACGACGCTGGCTTACCGCTTCCCCAGCCGTTTCTGGATCGTATTGCCATCGGATTTGGCGACGTGAACGATGACGGTTTGACCAACTCTACCGATGCACTGGTGACCCTGACCTGGGAAGTCGGACTCCCGGTACCCTTCCCGATTGGAACGGTGGTATGCCTGCCCGCGCCGGTTGCTCCCGGTAAGTCAACCGTTGCCCCGCCAGCGAAAGGAAATGAAGTACAGGCTTACGCGGCTCCGAACCTTACCGGGCAGGTACTAGAAGTTCCGGTGATGATCGACATGACCAAAACCGGCGAAAAGCTGGGCAGCTATACCGTCGCCCTGAGTTGGGACCCCTCTCTGCTGCAACTCACCGGTTACAGCAGCGGCACCACCGAAGGTTTTGCCGCACCAATGATCAATGACTTGAAAGTGAAAGAAGGTCGGCTGGCGGCCGCCCACGCCTATCCGCACGGCGCCGTTGGAGTGGTGAACATCTTGAACCTGAAGTTCAAGATACTGGGCAACGCCCCGTCGCTTCCCGACAAGCCGGTTTCTCTCAGCTTCAGCGCCATGGCTGCGGCGGGTACATTTACGGACTTGTTGCCTTATCTAAAACTATCCGACCAAGGTTCTGTCCCGGCCATGGAAAACGTGCCGCAGAGCTTTACAGTCGAGAACTACCCCAACCCCTTCAACCCGGCCACCACCATCCGCTTCGGCCTGCCTAAAACAGCGCAGGTGAAACTGGAAATCTTCAACATCCTCGGCCAGGGGGTAGCCCTGTTAGTTGACGAGCGCAAAGCAGCGGGCTACCACAGCGTACAGTGGGATGGCAGCGGTGCGGCTTCAGGAGTGTATTTCTACCGGCTCACGGCGGCCCCTTCGAGCGGCCCAGGGCAGGGTTTTGTGGAGACCCGCAAAATGCTGTTGATGCGATGAATTGATTTAAACCCTCCCGGAGGTTCGGAACCTCCGGGAGGTTGCTGCCGACCGTCCATACACCACTATATATACCAGCATACAGGAGGCTCCCCTTGCCAATCCACACCCCCGACTGGGCCAAACACGCCGTTTTTTACCAGATTTTCCCGGACCGCTTCGCCCGCGGCGCCCGCAGCCATCTTCCCCCGGGCCTCACCCTGAAACCCTGGGGAACGCCCCCGGAGGAGCAGGGCTTCCAGGGCGGCGATTTGTGGGGAATCATTGAAAAACTTGATTACTTGCAGGCGTTAGGCATCAACGCCATTTATCTCAATCCCATCTTCGCTTCCGCTTCCAACCACCGCTACCACACTTACGATTATTTCCAGGTGGACCCGCTGTTGGGCGGCAACGAGGCGCTGCGGGAGCTGTTGGATGTGGCGCACGCCCGGAACATCCGCATCATATTGGACGGGGTGTTCAACCACGCCAGCCGGGGCTTCTGGGCATTTCACCACATATTGGAAACCAAAGGGAACTCTCCCTACTTAGACTGGTTTCTCGTCCGGGACTGGCCCCTGCGCGCTTATCACAGCGACAAGGCGAATCCTCCTAATTACGCCTGCTGGTGGGGGTTGCCGGCGCTGCCAAAATTCAACATTAAAAATCCCGGAGTGCGGGAATATTTGCTGAGAGCTGCCCGGCACTGGATCGAGTTCGGCATCGACGGCTGGCGGTTGGACGTGGCGGAAGAGATCAAAGATAAAACCTTCTGGCAGGAATTCCGCCGCACCGTGAAGGAGGCAAATCCGGAGGCCTACTTGTGCGGGGAAATCTGGAAATTAGCTCCCAAATGGCTGCAAGGCGACCGCTTCGACGCGCTGATGAATTACCCGTTAGGATTTGCCGCGTTAGGGTTCTTCGGCGCGAAAACCCTGGCCAAACACTACCGCGCCGGGGGCAAAAAGCTGCGCGCCCTGGACGCGGGGCGGTTTTCCCGGCGGATCGAAGCCACCCACGCCGCCTACGATTGGGAAGCCAGCCAGGCGCAGCTCAACCTGCTCGACAGCCACGACACCGCCCGGGCCCTCTGGATGTTGGGCGGCGATAAAAGCGCCCTGCGCCTCTGCGCCCTCTTCCAAATGACCATGCCCGGCGCGCCCTGCATCTATTACGGGGACGAGATCGGGATGAGCGGGGGACACGATCCCGGCTGCCGCGGGGCTTTCCCCTGGCAGGACGAGAGCGTTTGGGATAAGGATTTGCTGAAATTTTACCGCGAAGCAATCGCCCTGCGCCATCAGCACCCCTGCCTGCGCAGCGGGGAATATCACCTGCTCCACGCCGGGGAAGGGATACTGGCTTTGGGCCGCAAGCTAAAAGCCCGGCGCATGATCATCCTCTTCAATACCCGCCAAAAAGCGAAATCACTCTCCCTGCCTTTGGGCGATTTTTCCGGGGCGGGAGAGGTGTTCCGGACCGTGTGGGGAGAAGATGCGCATCTCAAAACCGGAAAAAGCGGGAAGATCGAGGTTAACATTCCCGCCCGGCAGGGGCGGGTGCTCGCGAATACACCCTGAACGCGCCGCCCAAATACAATTTTGATTATTCCCGCTTTTCTCTTAACTTTATCGCTGATTTGCTGAATCACTTGGGGGTAAAAAGAGCATTCATGTTACTGGCAATTCCGGGAAAAATCAAAACTGCGGCTATTGAGTGCATTCGCTTCATGCGGTTCTCTTTCCGCACCCTCCGGGGCGTGAAGTACGTCTTCGTGTACTGGCAGGATACCCTGGCGCAAATGCACATCATGGGCAACCAGGCCCTCCCGCTGGTGCTCGCCGCCGCGGCCAGCATCGGGATGGTGATGACCCTGGAATGGGGCACCAAGCTGGAGCAGTTCGGCGCCAAACTGATGACCGGGCGAATGGTGGCGATCTCGGTGATCCGGGTGATCGGCCCCACCATTACCGGGCTGATGATCGCCGCCCGCAGCGGGGCCAAGCTGGTCTCGGAGATCGGCAACATGGTGCTTACCGAGCAGGTGGACGCCCTGCGCGCCTTCGGCACCGATCCCATCAAACGCCTGATCGTGCCCCGGGTGTTCGCCTCGGTGCTGCTGATGGCCCCCCTCACCGCCCTCGCTGACGCCGTGGGCATCATTGCCGGCTGGTTCATCGCGGTAAACACCCTGGCGGTGGATTCGGAATTTTTCTGGTTGTCGGTCTTCAACGGATTGACCTTTAAAGATCTGTTTGTGGGCGGGCTTAAACCGCCCTTTTACGGATTGCTGGTGGGGCTGGTGGGTTGTTACATGGGCTACACCGTCAGGGGCGGATCGGTAGGATTGGGAAAAGCAGCCACTCTCACGGCCATGTTTACCTCTCTTTCGGTATTATTGATGGATTTTGTGTTGACCAAACTGGTGATCGCACTGTATTAGGATAGCCTGATGATCCGGTTCAAAGACGTTACCCTGACCCTGGGCGAGCGAAAGGTGCTCGACAACGTCTCCTTTACCATCGAAACGGGGGAGTTGATCCTCCTGGTGGGGGGCAGCGGCAGCGGCAAGAGCACCATTTTGAAGCTGATCTTAGGATTGGCAAGGCCGGAAAAGGGGGAAATTTATATCAACGGGCAGGAAATTGCTTCCATGCGGGAGCGCCACTTGCTGAAAGTGCGCCGGGATTGCGGGATCGTTTTTCAGGAGGGCGCGCTGTTCGACTCCCTCACCGTGGAAGAGAACGTGGGCTTTTTTCTCAAAGAAAACCTCAACATGCCGGAGGAAGAGGTGCACAAACAGGTGGTGGAGGAATTGGCTTTCTTAGGCTTAGAGGACTTTCTGCATTACTATCCGTCCCAGTTGAGCGGGGGAATGAAAAAGCGCGTCGCGGTGGCGCGGGCGGCCATCGCCAACCCCCGCATCATGCTTTACGATGAGCCTACTGCCGGGCTGGACCCCATTGCCGCGCAGCGAGTGGTCGATTTGATCAGCGACCTGCACCGGCAGCTCAACATTACCTCCGTGGTGGTGACTCATGAAATTCATTTCTTCCTGAACAAAGTGAAGCGGCTGATGATGTTGAAAGACGGCCGCATCGTGTACGACGGGGCGCCCGTGGCGGATATTCACGAATGGTATGAAGATCCCCACTTCAAAAACGTCCAAAATTGAAACCAGTGGAGCGCAGTCCCCATGGCCTTCGCACGTAAAGACCGCAACGTTTCCCTTGGCGTATTCCTGATGTTCCTGCTCGGTTTTCTCCTGATCGGGTTCATCGTGTTCATCATTGCCAAGAACCAGAAATTGCTCGACAAAAAGTATTCCCTGTACATGTATTTGCCCAACGCCCAGGGGCTGAATAGCGGCGCGTTCGTGTCCCTTTCCGGCTTGAAGATCGGGGTGGTGGGAAAAATGCACATCAGCCTGGAAGAGGGGCGGCGGGGAATCATCGCGGAGCTGAAAATCGGTCAGGAATATTCCCATCACATTACCGCCTCTTCCGTGGCCATGATCAAAACCATGGGCATTTTAGGCGACAAATACGTGGATATCGACATCGGCAACCCCGAGGAGCCGGCGCTGCAGCCGGAAACTTTTATTACCAGCGATCCCGGTGTAGATCCCTATGCGTTTTTCGATGACGCCTCGGAAATGCTTACCGGATTGAAGAGAACCCTTTACAACGTGGATTCCCTGACCGCGGAAGCGAAGCAAGGAAAGGGGATTATCGGGAAGCTGTTCAAGGACCCGGCGGCGGAAGGCAATTTCATGCACCTGATGGCCAATGTGGACAAAATTTCCGGGCGGCTGGCGCGCGGGGAGGGCACGGCCGGCAAAATCCTGCAGGACACCACCCTCTACGCCCGCCTGAACCGCAGCTCCGCGAACTTCCAGGCGATTTTAGACAGTTTGCACAACGGCAAAGGAACCTTCGCGCAATTGCTGGCGGACACCGCGTTTTTCCCCCGGGTCAAGGCGATCTCAACTAAAACCGATTCCCTGCTCTACCGGCTGCAGTACGGCGGCGGAACCGCGGCGCAGTTGTTGAACGACAAGCAGTTGTATCAAAACCTGGTGAACCTGAGCCGCTCCCTGGACTCCCTGAGCACAGATTTGAAGAAGAACCCCGGGCGCTATGTGAAGATCGAAGTGTTTTAAGGTTACTGATTTAATTACTTCCCTTGCTGCAGGTTTGAGGTCTTGATCATATGCCGAGTGCCGTACAAAAAGAAAGGCCAATCTTGGCAGGAATGCTATTTTTTCACCTTCTAAGCCATCTATATGGAATTACCGATCCTCCGAACGGTTATCACACCTGGCGTGAATCCGATACTGCGGCAGTTGCGGAAGCTTTCTATAGAGAAAGCAAGAACATCTTTGAGCCGAGAACCCATCAACGAAAAGACAAGATTGGCATTACCGGGATGGAGTTTCCGGTTTACAACTATATTACCGGCTTACTGTATCATGTATTCGGATTTCGCCATTTAGTGCCCCGGCTTCTTTCGGTGTTCATCGGAATATCAGGACTATGGGGTATCTATAAGCTGTCTAAACTCTACCTCCATGGCAAAGGCGCACTTTTAGCCGTTTATTTAACTGCCTGCTCACCGCTATTCTTTTTCTATACCCGGAAAATCCAACCCGATATTATCATTCTAACCGCCACGGTTTGGGCTTTATACTTTTTCATCAAAGCCGAAATGCAAAAATCTAATAAATATTTAATATTCTCTTTGACCCTGGTATGATGATTATTCGGAAAAAGATTTCATCGCTACGCGAAAGCTGATTGATCAATATGTTCCTCAAAGTGCAAGGGTGACGGTGGAAGACCCTTGCCGGCCATCCAATTATACCGGGTGGGTCGTTTCGGGTGGCGATTTCCTAAAAATGTGGATGCCGAACTGCTTTTAGAACAACACCGGGAAGGCGCTCAATATGCCATTTTTTTCGGACATCAAAGTCCCCTGGCGATTTTAAGAGAACAAATGGATATAGTTTATCATGGCAGCCAGATCACGATTTGCAAATTTAAAATCGATTAAGATTGAGATGCCATTCAGCGTCAAACTTATGGAGGTGCGACGAACATCATTGTTCGCCGCACCGCTCGAACACCCATTCCACTGCGGCTAATTCGCCGCCCTTCCATTATAGATATATTGAAGGATGTAGCCGTCAATCGCTTCGATTAAGCGAGCGCCAATATCCTGGAGATACAATTTGTGCGCTTCCGCCAACATATTGCGAGCGTCTGCCGGTTTCCCATGGTAGAGCACCCGGTTGAGATAATCCATATTCCGGTCCGAAATGTGCAGCCAGGCGGTCAATTCGGAAACCTCGGTGCAGGGGTCGATCTCATACAGGAAATCTTCCGCCTGTTCCTTGTTTTCCGCAAGGTAAATTTCCAGCAAGATTTTGAACACCGCGGAATACACTGCCGGCCCCGCTACCCTTTCTCCGCAGGCATCCATCACTAATTGATGCTGCCAGGCTACATTTTCCCGCAAATCCCAGAACGGCGCCCCGTTACCGGTTTCTTTCCGGGTGAAATTTTGTAACATTTCCCGGGCAACACTGCCAATCGTCGAGTGATACTGCTCCATGATCCGAACCTCGCTGTTTGTGTAGAATACCGTTATGGCTTATGTGACGTTTTGAAGAAAATTCGGGTTATAGTGATGTAATATTTTAGTGCGATGGTGTTCCGGTGTACAGATGTTCAATTACCCAAACACTATAACACCAAAACACCATAACACTTTTTTGCATATTTCCCGTGCCGGCCAGGCGGGGAGCTTCGGTTAATGAAAATTGATTTTTATAAATTCAATACGTGATTTCCGCCACGCGAAAAATCTCGCAGCAACCCACTCCGCAGGGGACGGAACCGAACTCCCGCCTTCCGTGCGCTTTCCAAAACGTTCCGATGGATATGGTTTTGAGAAGCTTTCAATGAAATTTTGTATTTGCTGACCGGCATTCCCGTTCTCACCCGGTTTCTCCCGGTTAACTGACTAAAGCCTAATCCGCGTTCAATTTTTATTCAAGTACGTGAATTATTACTTGACAATTGTGTTGCAAACGACAAAATGTTTTTCCTCGTTTTTAAGGCGCAGGAGCAGTTAGCAGGAGTAATTGCCTACTGCCTATTGCCACTGCCTACCCCTCCCGCCCCACGCTCCCCACCCTCGATTTTTATTATCAAGTTGCTATTCCGCCCTTGATTTATTAAGTATATTTGAATTTCGTAGGGTTCGGGGGTGGAGTCGTCCAAATTGCAGAAGCTCAGCCAGTTGGTAAACTTTTTGCTCGTAAACAGCTTCTTATTAGACCGCGTGCAATTTGACATGCGCCAGGAACAAGCACGATTGCAAAGCATCCGGAAATGCGCCGGAAGCGCCCGTAAACCACATACAGAAAGGGTTGATTATGAAACTGAGCGTTGCATTATTGGCTATTCTGATTTTTTTGAGTTCATGCAGCCCCTACAAGCAACTGACGCCAAAACCGGAAATTTTTTCCCGGGAAGGCGAATACATTCAATTACTCAATAAGGATAAACGCTTCAAGCTCAAAAAAGGAAAAAAATATTACATGATTTTCCCCGGCACCCAGGCGGACAACATGTACCTGGTCTTGCGGGGAAATGATCTCCCCTCGCTCACTTCCCACCTGACGGAACAATTCACCAAGGGCAAAGGCGACATCCCGGTAAACGATGAGAGCGCCGCAGATGACAATGTCAATGTGTATAAAATCGGGCGGGCGGCCACTGCTTACTACTGGGTGGTGGAAGATGTTCGGCAAAACCTGGAACTCACCCTGGATTACCGTTACGTGCCGATCTGGCGCTACCAGTTCGAAACTCGCAGCGCCGAATTTCAGCTTACCCTGGCGAGGAACAAAGTGGACCGGGGAAATTACGAGGCCCTGGGCAGCACCCTCCGGGCGCAGGATTTACGCTTCGATGAGGAGTTGGCCGATACCCGCCGGAAAAATCAAACCCTGAAATCGCTGCAAAGCGAATTGCAGAAAATCGAAGCCATCTTTCCCCCGGAAATCAAAAATTCCGATGACAAGGCGTACCTGGATTACGTGGGGCTGAAAAACGAGCTGGAAAGCGAGCTGCGTTTCCAGGAAAATTACCAGGTGATGCTGAACGCCCTCAACAAAGAGAGCGCAAGCCGCTCCGATGCCGACGCCTTTGCCCTGGCGGTGCCGGATTTTATGGCTTTTTTTGAGCGCAAAGATGAGTTTGCGGAAAACGTGGTGCAGGAAGCGCGGCAGAATATCGGCAACCGGCTGCCGGAGCTTGCCCCGTACCTGGAAAAAGTGCTGCAACAGAAAACCGACATTTCCCCGGTCGATTACCCGTTAGATAAAGCCGAGGCGCTTTTCCGGGAGTGCAACCAGCAGCCCGACGCCCGTTTTAAAGCCGTGTCCGGCGCGATCCGAACTTTTAACCGCGACGCGGAGGCGGTGGCAAACGCCCGCGGCGGCCTGGAGGATATCAAGGCAAGCCTCGAAGGAACCGGGGAATGGCCTTCGGACAACTTTTATCCCCGCTTGCAGTCGCAAATCGACAAACTGGCGGCGTCGCTGCCGCGGGTTTCCGCAACCACCTACGGGAAATTTGCCGCTTACCGCTGCGTTACCCGGTTAGACCAGGCCGCCCGCGCCACCGGCGAAGAAATTCGCACTTTGCAGCTCGGTTTCCAGACCGCCGCAGCCCTGGTTCCGCAAATCAACCGTCTGAAAGCCCAATCGAATTACAGCGAAATTATCCGGTTGCTGAAACTGAACCCCGGCCTGGATTTTCTAACCCGGCAGTACGGCAACATCGACCAGCTTTCGCTCCAGCAGCAGGAAAGCGACATCAACATCGCCCTGGAGAACCAGTTGTGGAGCGTCGCGGAGAGTAAAATCCGGGCGTTATACGAAGACCGCAACTTCCTGGATTATGACGCCGCGCTGCCGCGAAAAAACCAGACCGTGAAAAACGCCGAGGAGCGCCTGGTCAGCACCGTGGAAGAGGAATCCCGCAAGCGCATCAACGTTTTCATCGAGGCCAACAAGGCGGTGTACCAGAAGGTGGACTCCCTCTATGCAAACCCGGCGTTCAGCCCGGTACATGAATTGACCTTTTCTTCCGGCGGCGCTTCCGTTCTGGAAGCGAACAAAAAACGGATTCAGAATTACTTAGACTCCTTCAAGTACGATCAATTCCCGAAAATGTCGATTGAAAACCTCTACCGGGAATTCGAGCGCAATCCCGGCGATAACGGGGTTGCAAGGGCGCGGGCGATTGTCACCCACGGCAAATATTACAAGGGCAGCGACCGGAAAATCCGCAACCTGGTGGCGGAATGCGATCCCCAGGCCGCCAAGTGGATCACCAAACCTACGGAGTACCGCAAAATCTACGTGCTCCCGGTGAACGCCAATTCGCAGGCCGGCAATGAATACATGTTCAAGTTGAACATCCAGATCGAATCCGACGCCCAGTTCCCGGTCTTCGACGTGAACATCAAACTGCCCCGGGAGGTTGCAAGCCGGGCCGGGCAGGAGCAGTGGTACGAACGCATCACCATGAACGGCAACGTGCTGAAAAACGAAGGGCGCTTTACCATCACCTCCCCCACCCCGGACAACGACTATGAGTGCCAGCTTACCCCGGTGCAAATGGTCAAAAACCGCGACAACATTCTGGAAGTGCGCTTCAAGCACTCCGCGTTCAAGGTGTTGGAAGTGAGCGTGATGTGCCAGCGCCCGTTGATCAAGAAAAATTAGCATAGCGCAAAGCGCGTGGCGCATAGAGCATACAGCAGAGCGCATGGGGCAGGGCTTGTGGCGTATGAAAATTCTACACTATGCGCTATGCACTCTGCGCCATGCGCCATGCGAAAAAAAACTGAGCGATAGAAAGGAAAAATATGCAGAAAAAGAACATTTTCATCATCGGGGGGACCGTACTGGGGGTGGCATTGTTAGTGTTGGTTCTCTGGCTGGTATTGCGCAAGGATTTATCGGACCAGATCGCCATTCCTTACATTTCGCACCAGAAACCGGTCATCGATCCGCACCTGCCCCATGCGGTGGACCTCTCCGACAAGTTAGATGAGGTGCTCTTCGACGGGCTGTTCAATATTTCCGCCAACCCCAGCGGCATCATTTACGAGGACGGCTTAGGAGAATTCATCGGCATTGACGCGAACAACGTCGTTACCGTACGTCTGAATATCAAGAAAAAATGGCACAGCAGTTTTAACGTGCAGGTGAAAGATGATGAGGTGACGATCACCGATGCGCAGGATCGTTATTTTTCCGCGGAAGATTTGCGCTTTACCCTGCGGCGTATCCGTGACTTAGGAAGCCTGTCGCCGGATTACATCCTGGTTTCCCAGGCGCTACAATCCTGGGATTTCGAGGGGCCGGACGCCAATGGGGAGATTCGCTTCCAATTCAAGAGCGACCGGATTTGGACCGACGCGGACATCATGGAAGTGCTCTCTTTTAAAATCATCCCGGCCAACTCCGATCTGAACGCCCTGAATTTCTATAACGGCAGCGGCCCGTACCTGGCCCTCACGCCACTGGCCGAAACCTCCAATTACTACCGCAGCCCCGCCGGCAGCGCCACCATCACCCGGGTAAACCTGAAACCCTATATCGACAACAGCACCTATACCACGGAATTCAAAAACAATAACTTCAACGTGCTGTTGAGCACTCCCTTCGGTAGCCTTTCCCCGATTCTGGAAAATCCCGAGAAGTATTTCTATAAATCCAATATCAGCACCACTTTTTTCGCCCTGCTGTTCAACACCCAGCGCCTGAACCAGGCGCAACGGAAAGAAGCGCGAAAGCTCTTCAACAACCGCGCTATTGTGGAGCGCTTCTACAAGGTGAACACGCCCCAGCAGCGCCATATCACCGACTATAAAGGCAACTCCGATAATTATTCCGACTATCTGAACCGCAGCGTTTTCCCCTCCACCACCTATTACGTGGAAGAAGAAATCGTATTGCCGCCGCCACAGGATACCTCCTCGCCGGACTTCTCCCTGCTGCCGGACACTTTGCGTATCGTGGGATGCCTGAATTACGGCCACCGCGAGGAATACGCGGATTTGCTCGATATCCTGAACGACCCGGCCCTGACCCGTGGACGGGTTCGCGCCCTGGCGGTGACCAACGACGCCGTCAAACAGGGCGATTACGACGCCCTGCTGATCGCCATCGACGGCTATCGCAGCACCTTTTTGTTCGATCTCTACAATATCTTTTTGCGGGAACCGGATTTGGAAACCTACAAAATCAGCCTGGCGACCCAGATGGACGCTAAAGGCGCTTCCGTCGCCGCTCCCCAATCGTTACAGGCGAACAACAATTTCTGCCGCCTCGACGCCGCCCGCGGCGGCCCCGAACAGGAAGCGACCCTGAAATTCTTGGAATACACGTACGGATTTATGCACACCAACCATATCGGCGACAAACAGGTGTACGCCCAGTACGTGGACCAGGTCGAACAGGAGCTGGCCCTGGGCGCGTGGTTATTCTCCCTGCCCTCACTGGCCTATTTTCGCACCCAGTTCGAGGCCGGCAGCATCGATCTCTACGGGGTGGCCTCGCAGCTTTCTACGATTGAGAAATGGAGAGAGCGGGTGGATTAGGGGCTGGGTGAGAATCCCGACAAAGACGCGGCCTTCCCTGGCCGCATGTCGGGATTTCGTCTTCCAGACTCAAATGGCGTGAGCGGGTGGATTAGGAGTGCAAAACTTCAGTTTTGCCGGGGCAGGGGCCGGGAGGCAGATTTCGTCTTCGGCGAAGGATTTCTGTTACATCAGCATACATAAGCCAGGGAGTTGAATGATGGAAACCGCTTTGTTAGAAAAACTGCGCAACTCTCCAAAGCTGAAACTCTACCTGGAGGAAATCCAGGAGATTCTTTCCGCGGAGCAGGAAAAGCGGAAACAGTTTTACCGGCAAATCAAGGAAGATGATAAGGCTGAATTTATCAACGGGGAAATTGTCTATCATACCCCGGTAAGGTTGAGCCACAATAACGCAGTAAAACTACTGGCAATTCTCCTTGACAACTACGCTCGAATCAACGATCTCGGTTACGTAGGAATCGAAAAAATCATGGTTTCATTTACTCGCAATGATTACGAACCGGATATCTGCTTTTTTAAGCGCGAGAAATCTAAATTCTTCCAGCCAAACCAGGTTAAGTTCCCGGCGCCGGATTTTATCGCGGAAGTATTGTCCCCCGGCACTGAGCATTTCGACCGCGAGATCAAATTCGAGGATTACGCCGCCCACGGCGTCGGCGAGTACTGGATCATCGACCCGGATCAGCAAATCTTAGAGCAATACGTTCTGAAAGGCGAGGAGTACCAACTGCTCAGCAAATCCGGATCGGGAACGGTGAAAAGCCTGGTAATCGACGGGTTCGAGATTCCCATCCCGGCGATTTTCAGCCCCGAGGAAAACCTGAACTTTCTAAAGAGGATGTTGAAGTGAGGGGAGCAAAGCGCATGACGCAGAGCGTATGGCGCATGGCGCAGAGCGTGGGGCGTACGTGCTGCCGGCTCTCCGATTCCCCCTTTGCACCATGCACTCTGCGTTCTGCTCCTTGCTCCATGCGCTATGCGCCATGCACTCTGCGCTCTGCGCTCTGCGCCCTGCTCTTTGCGCTTAGCGGCCTTCTCCCCGCCCAGACCGCAGACTTCCTGACCGTTGAAAATCCCCGCGAGCTGGTCATTTATGACAAATTCCAGCAGCGCATCGATGCCCGGCAGGAAACCCCCCTGGCACCCTATCAGCCCTTGCAAATCATAGACGCCGATGGGTATTTGAGCGACGGATTCACTCCCTGTATAAAGGTGCAGGCCGACCATTCGCTCTATTTCCTCCTCGCCGACGAGCGCCGGCAGCTTATGCACGCGGATCGCATCGGTTTCCACCGGGTTTTCGATAATTGCACCCTGCTGCGGGATACGGTAGAGGTGTTGGCGAACCAGGCGTTGTTTATCACGCAAAATCCTGCGCCCGAATCCACCCCGCGCGCGCAGCGATTCTACCTGGAAAAGGGGGAGCGGCTGCTGCGCTTATTTGCTTACCGCGGCCGGGTGTATGTCAAAAATCCGGGCGGAGAACCGCGCTATGGCTGGTCGAACCTGGCGAATGAATCCCGGGAGCGCTCCTGGCGCATCTACCGCAGAACTGCGGCGGTCGCGGAGAGCATTCCCCCCGAAATCGTGCAAAGGGTCGAAAGCCGGATTGCGGAAACAAACCGGGTGCTGGCGGAGCTTTTTGCGTATCTCAACGCGCAAACCGGCCAGCGCCGCACCCCGCCCCGCTGGATCGTAGAGGTAGAGGCGAACCGGGTTCACTGTGTTTTGGAAGGCGCGCCCTCTCCCCAGGTCTTCCCGGAAAGCGCCGGGCAACTCGTGGATCATTTGGAGAACGCATTGCTCGGCGCGCCCTACCGGGTCTCCCGGCGCCAGGGCGCCATCGAAGTGCGCGGGAAGGAGTGAGGGAAGTGGAAAGTGCAAAGCTTGTCCCCGCGAATGCGGGGATGAAAAGTGAAAAATGGGAAGTGAAAAACATGCCCCGAGCTTGCCCGCCTGAACGACGAATCGAGCAGGTCGAAGGGTGAACAGTGAAAAGTGAGACAGTTTTTCCCGGTAATGCCGGGTAAAAATGACTATAAATGACGCGCGCAGCGCAATTGACGCCCCGGCAGGGGCAAATGACCACTATTGCCGCGCAAGCAAATGGCTTTTCCATGAAACGCAAATTAACCGAGCACCTCCTCAGCATCGCTTTCGTCTCGCTTATTTTTCTGGCGCTGATCTTCAGCGTTGAAGCGGAGAATAAACCTGGGAATCCCGCCGGAAACGCGGAGATCGAGGCCCTGCTGAGGCTGGAGTCCCTCGATATCACCAACCCCCTGCACCGGGCGCTCCTGCGCGAGACCCTGAATGTGTACTATCCCGATCATCCCGGGCGAGCGGATTCCCTGCTGCGGGCCATCGACCGCTATCGCGCCGGGCGTGCGAAGGAAATCGCCCGGAAAGCGGGATTGTACCAGGGGCTGAGCGGCGGCAAGCTCTGGCAGCTTACCGGAATGTATTTCAAATTCATCCTCGCCTACCTGGTGGTGATGCTGCTGACCTACTACGGCGTGCAAACCCTGGCGGTTCTGCGCTTCGTGCGCATGAAGCAAAACCGTACGTCTTACCTGGCGGAATTAGCGGCCTGCCTGGCCGGAATTCCCCGGCAAAAAGACCTTCCGCAAATTCTCCGCGACCTGGCCCGTTCCGCCGGCCTGCTGGCCAAAGCCGCGGGGAAAGGCATCGCTTACCTGGTATTGTTCTCCCCCGCGTACGTGATCGCGTATTCCTTCCGCACCGGGTTCAATACCGATACATTTTTCTTCCTGGTGCTGTTGGGCGTTATTTCCAACGGATTATTGATCACCTACGCCCAGAAATTTTACACCTTCTTAGTGGCGGAAAGCCGCAAGGGGTACGTAGAAACCGCCATCGTCAAGGGATTGAACAACAATTACTTGCCCGGCGCCACGGAGGGCATTTCTACCCTCTCCATATTGCGCTGGGAAAAGCGGTTCCCCGGGCACGTGTTCCAGCACATTTACCTGAACGCCCGTTATCAATATCTATCCACGCTCAAGGAGCAAGCCTCCTTTTTGATCACCGGGCTGGTGATCATCGAGATGGCGCTGAATATCCAGGGGCACTTGTGCTACGAAATGCTGCAAAATATCCTTTATAAGCAGTTCGACGTGGTGTTCGCCATCGGGTTAGGCATTTTCTGGGTGGTCAAGGCCACGGAAATCGCCGCCGATTATTGGCTGGAGGCGGAAACGCGGAAGTATGAAAACCGTTGAGGCGCATGGCGCATGGCGCATAGAGAAAGCTTTTCACGCCCCGTACGCATTACCTTTTGCGCTCTGCCCTCCGCGCTCTGCGCCATGCGCCTTCCGAGGCAAAAATGAAAGCATTGGCAACCACCATTTATCGCGATAAAGACAAGCTTTGGCTGCTGATCTGGCTGGCCGGGGTGGGATTGGCGTGGCTATGGAACATCCTCCATCTCAACCGCCCGGCGTTGGAAAAGATCGAAGCGGGATTTTTCTATACCCTGGTAATCGCCCTGTTCGGGATCGTCTTCTCCCTGTTGTTAGGCTGGTCAACCGCGCTGGGAATGTACTTTCTGGAGAAGCTGCGCACTCCCGCGCCCTATCTCACCGCTGCGTTTTTGCTCAACCTGATTCGCTCCGTTCCCCAGATCGTGGGCATCCTGTTGGGGTACGTGCTGATCACCCTGGGTATCCAGGGCGGGGTGTTGCGCAGCACCGCGGCGATCATCCTGCTCATCGCCTTCACCATCAGCGTATTCATCTTCCTGGAAATCGCCGACCTGGTGCGGGAACGGATCGACTATTATAAAAAACTGGATTTCTACAACGCCATGCTGGTGTGCGGCATCCGGGAAAGCCGTATCATCAACCGGGAAATTCTCTGGAAAAACAGTCTGGCGCATATCGTCAACAAACTGATTGCGGTTTTCGGGATTACCATTTTTCTATTGTGCAGTATCGATTTCATCGTCTCCGTGGGGTTGTCCACCGAGGTCAGCGCGGTAAACCTGCCGGTAACCCTGGGAAGCCTGCTGGCTAAAATCGACAGCAAGCAGGATATCTTAGCCATCGGGCATACCCTCACCCACCCCGGCTACGTCAGCCGCCTGTTTTTTACCCACTTGCAGGGGGTTACCGCGGCGTTTTTGATCGTATTCACCCTCTTGTGCATTTACAAAATTTCCAATGGATTTGCCCGGCGGTATGAGTTGTGAGGCGGGGAGGGAGCCTGGAACAAAAGGCGCTATCGCTACCTTCCCCTGGACGATCACGGCCAGTTGAGTTTGTTTGATTAGTATGCAAACGCCGCAGAAACCCATCGCCAATCTGCGGTAATAAACTTCTTGCAATTCTCCCCGGTTACGGGCTAACTTTTAGCCGGTCAATTTTTTAAAAGAAAGATATTTACACCGCCAAAGACAGAAAGCCCCTTCATGAATGAAGGATATACTATGAAAGTCATGTTTGATGAAAAAGCCGACGCAATCTACATCTGCTTTGATGAATCGAAAATAATCGAGTCAGAGGAGATCAAACACGGTATCATTTTCGATTTTGATGGTAAGGAACATGTGGTTGGCATCGAAATTTTAAAAGTGACTGCGCGTGTCCCATTAAACAATTTGAAGAAGCTGCAATTTGAAGTTGTTTAGGAAATTTGAAAAGCATGAGGACAATATAAATGAATCGCTATCAAGATATTATTACCATCGAGCCGGGCAAGCGGGGGGGCAAGCCCTGTATCCGGGGGATGCGCATCACCGTGGGGGACGTGTTAGGCTGGCTTTCCGCCGGTATGACCTATGAGGAAATTTTAGCGGATTTCCCGGAATTAACTATAGACGACATCCTGGCCTGTTTAGCGTTTGCCGCGGATCGGCATAACAAAGCCCGGGTTGTGGCTGGATGAAGTTGTTATTTGACCAAAATCTAAGCTTCCGGCTCTGTACAGCATTGAAAGATATGTTTCCCAGATCGCAGCAAGTGCGATTGTTAAACATGGCGCGCGCGGAAGATTTACAAATTTGGGAATACGCCCGCCAAACCGATTTTGTGATCGTTACCCTGGATGCCGATTTCTATGAACTCAGCCTGCTGAGAGGCGCGCCCCCAAAGATCATCTGGTTGCGATGCGGGAACCAACCCACTGAGGTCATTGCAGAATTGCTTCGAAAACACTCGCTTGAAATAGAAGAGTTTATTTCAGATCCAGAAACAGCGTGCATGGAAATTTATGAATGAAACCCTTCCACTTCTACAGCTACGGCAATTCCGAAATTTTGAAGCACCATAAAATTGCCTTCCTGTGCTCCCGCGCCTGCCCGGCGCACATTATCCTGAAAGCTTACGACTGGGCTAGCGAGCAGCGCGATAAGGGCCATTGCGTTATCTCCGGTTTTCATTCCCAAATCGAGAGAGACGTGCTGCATTACCTGCTCAAGGGCCGGCAGCCGATTATATTAGCCCTGGCCAGGGGAATAAAGCAGCGCATCGAGCCGGAAATAAAACAGGCGCTCCGGGAAAACCGGCTGCTGATTGTTACCCCTTTTGATGAAACAGTCAGGCGAGTCAGCGCGGGAAGGGCGCTGAAGCGCAACCGCTTGATGGCGGATTTGGCCGACCGGGTATTTGTCGCCCATGCCGCCGCCGGGGGCAACGTTGAAAAGCTGGTGCAGGACTGCCTCCGGAACGGAAAACCGGTGGCAACATTCAATACGGAAGAGAATAAGCATTTGATAAAAGAAGGGATGGCAATTTACTCTTAACCATCAGAGCCTTCACAGGGCGCATGACAAATTGCATATTTTTGGAGTACTGCTCACTGAAGTGAGGCAATCTGAAGCGAAATAATTATAGATTGCCACGCTTCAGCGTGTTGATTAAATCAGTCAATTCAGTGCAATTTGTCGTGCCCCTCCTTCACGGAGGTTTATTATGAATTTTATATGGATTTTAGTCTCCTGCCTGGCCAGCGGGATTCTCTTTGCCGGCATCGCGGCCTGGCTGTCCACCCGGCGGGGAAATACTATCAGCGATATCCTGAAATCCCAGAAATTCGAGAATGCCGAGGCCATCCGGCTGGAGATCTTCGACAAGGTCAAGCTCAGCTCCACCATCCCGATCGTGGGATTATACGTGGTGGCGGCCATCGTGGCCATCGGTTTGCCGGTATTCTCTTTCTGGCAGCTTCAGCAGGAGGTTCAAATCATCTCCCTCTCCGGACAGGTTCAAAAAGACCCGGATAAAAAAGTGTACGTGGCGCCCAAGGAGATGGGCATCGAAGAGAGCGGGCTGTTCGAGCTGCCGGTCAATTATACCGGGCGGCGCCAGACCATCAATTTCGAGAGCCTCTACTACGCGCCCTTGACCATCAGCATCTCCCTGGACAAGCAGAACAACCAGATGACGGTCACCTTCTCCAACGCCGAATTGGGAGAAGAAACCATTAAATTGGAGCCGGGGCGCTGGAATTACCCCCTGAAACAGAGGATCACCTTGATGCCCATCGCGCCGCCGGCCGGGGAAACCGTGGCCAACCGGCCCTCGGAAGCCCCCGGCCTCAGCGCGGAGATGGAAGAGCCGGCCTCGCCGGGCGCGCCGGAAGAAGCTGCCATGCTCTCAGCGCCGGAGGGGAGGTAAACATGATGAGACGCACGATTAAGATTGCGGATGGAGGATTTATGATTTCTGATCGGGGATGGGGGATGTCCCGGGAAGGCAAGCGCGGCTGCGGATTTGAACGCCAAAAAGAAACCCGGCGCCCGGGGCGCTTTTTCCTTGCCGCCTGGGTGAGCTTTTTACTGCTGTGCAGCGGGGTGCTAACGGCCCAATCCGAATCGTTGAGTGTTACCGGCTCGCTGTACCTCTATAACGCCTCCGGAAAGGCTCCCATTCCCCTGGCGGGGTACGAGGTCTATCTCTATCATTCGGAATCGAAAAAATGGCTCGGCCCCAGCATCAGCGACGCTTACGGGCGTTATGCTTTCCAGGGGTTGCAAGAAGGCCGGCATCTGCTGCGCGTGTACCTGGCCGGGCGGGATTGGCGGCAGCAGGTCTGGCAGCAGGAAATTTCCGCGCCGGGGGAAATCCCCCCGATCGTGTTAGGCGCGGTTTACCGGGTGGTTCCCAACACGGAATATGCCAAAATCGGCGACAAACGCTATAATTTTTCCCTCTGGTTAGATATTCCCCGGGAGCTTCAAGGCAAAGTTCAAAAAGTGACCTACTTCTTCAACCACCCCAGTTTTGCCCGGAAAGAGAATGACGCAACAGACCCTTCCACCGGTTTCCGTTTTACTTATACCGGCTGGGGATGTTTAAACCGGGTTTACATCACCGTGTGGATGGAGAGCCAAAACCTCGAGATCGAATTTTCCATGTGCGACGCCCTGAGAGAGGCGGCCGGGAAATAGAAAATACCATATCCCAATATGCCCCTGGAATTCCGAATTCACATCGCCCGGCTGAACAAGACCATCGTTTCCATCGACCGGTTCGATATTCCCGATCATAAAATCACCTTTTTGTTCGGAGAATCCGGCATTGGCAAAACCATCCTCTCCAAAGCGGTTTTCGGACTGCTGGATCCCGCGCTCTTAGAGGTGCAGATCAACGGCATGGATTACCCCGCCTACCTGGAGCAGGAATCCACCCGGCGCATTCAGCAAAACGGGTTTTTCGTGTTCCAGGAGCCTTCCACCCATCTGAATCCCCTGCTCCGGCTCAGCGAGCAACTGAAAGAGGGCAGCCTGAAAACCGCCCCCGGGGAGCAGGAAATCCTGCGCCGCCTCTGGAATACCGGGCGCGATGAACCCATTCAAAATATCCTGAACGTCTATCCCAAACCGTACCGCCCCAGCGGGGGAGAAAAACAGCGCATCCTGCTGGCCATGGCCTTCAAAAAGATCGGCCTGGCGCAGTCCAATCCGCAGCCTTCCGGCGGCGGTGAAACCAATTTATTCATCTTCGACGAGCCTACCGGCAGTCTCGACAACAATTTCCGCAACCTCTTCCTGAAATTATTATTCGAACAATTCCAGCGGTTCCCGTTTACCGCCCTGCTGATCACCCACGATTATTCGATTATCAGCGAAGTGTACGAAAAATATGCCGGTCTGCGGGAACAAATCGCTTATAAAGAATTATCCCTTCGGGGGGGCGGGCTGGCGCTGCGCGATTTCGCCCCCCGGGCCTACTTAGAGTGGCTGCGGGCGGAAAAACCGGTCGCTGCGCCCCAAAATCCGGCAGCAAAGCCGCTGCTGCAAATCCGCGGCGGCTACGAGGTTTTCGGGAAAAAGATGATCATCTCCAACGACGGCAGCCGCAAGGATTACGGGATGTTACACGTTCTACCGGGAGAAATCATCTATTTAAAAGCCGCCAGCGGGGTGGGCAAAACCACCCTGGCGAAGATTATCATGGGATTGCAGGAGTGTAAAAACCTGGAAATGGTCATCGGGCGCTGGAAATTCAGCGAGCGAACTCCCGGGGCCGCCTGGCGCAAGCTGGTGTGGGGAAAACTGGCCGGGATGGCCTTTCAACACGCGGACGAAGCCCTGAACTTGAAAGCGAAGGTCAAAGAGGTATTCGGCGGGCTGCCCTCGCGGGTAGAACTGAACGACGCCTACATTCGCATGCGCTTGCGGGAATTGTTCGACATGGAGATCGACGGCGCTTTTTTGAACAAAAAAGTCGCCCACCTCAGCGGGGGCCAGAAGCAGCGCCTCAACCTGCTGCGCACCCTGGTGCTCGACACCGACCTGCTGATCTTCGATGAGCCGCTCAACGGGCTGGATTTCCTGAGCATTCAAAAAGTGATCGCCGCCCTGCAGGAAAAGCAGCGGGAAGGAAAGGCGATTTTGATGATCTCTCACAACGAAGAGATTTTCGACGCCATTGTCCCGCGCGAGAGCGTGTATTACCTCTATGGCGCGTAACGCCGGGAGCGGGGGCAGGGGCAAAACTGAAGTTTTGCTTCAAAGGAGCCACTTCGTGGCACTGGGCGCAGCACAAATTGCACAAATTCGAGGCGGAACCTCGAAAGAATCCGTTCCGTGCAGAGCACTGGAACGAGATATATCAAATTACTCGTTACACAGCTCTGCTGTGTAACGCACTCTTGGAGGCTCTGCCTCCAGTGCAATTTGTGCTGCGTCCGTGGCACCCCGGCTTCCACTGCTCCCCGCGCTTTTTGCGGTTGAGAACGGCGGAATCATTTTGTATTATTGACGCTTACATTGAGGCTTTTGCATGGAAAAAAATCCTTCATTCGATGATAACGGCAACCTCACCGCCCTGCCTCCCCTTCCGCCGCCGCGCTGGGAGACCGTGCGGCATAAGCGTCCCTGGCTGAACGCGCTGTTGTTCCTCGTAACCATTCTAACTACCATGATGATGGGCGCCAGCCTGTTGGGCTACCAGATCGACGCGATCCTGCGCGATTATTCCCTGCTGCTCAAGGGTTGGCAATATTCCTTTGCCGTGCTGCTGATCCTCACCTGCCACGAAATGGGGCATTACCTGGCGGCGCGCTGGCATAAAATCAACGTGACCCTGCCGTTTTACATTCCCCTGCCCATTCCCTACGCCTTTCATTTCGGCACCATGGGGGCATTCATCCGCATCAAATCGCCCATTCCGGACCGCCGGGCGTTGATGGACGTGGCCGTGGGCGGCCCCCTGGCGGGATTCGCAGTCAGTTTGATATTTCTGGCTTACGGATACCTCACCCTCCCGGGCTTGAACGGCATCATCGCCCACGTGGAGACCATTCACCCCTGGGACACCTCCCCGGGGGAGGACGTGGCCACGCTCATCCTGGGAAAATCGCTGCTGTTCTATTTTTTCAACGACCTGGCCGGGGGGGGGCGGCTGCCCATGAGCGAGGTGTACCACTTTCCGTTCATCTTTGCCGGGTGGGTGGGGCTGCTGGTCACGGCCATCAATTTGCTGCCCATCGGGCAGTTGGACGGGGGGCACATTATGTATGCCCTGTTGGGACGCCGGGCCAGCCTGATGAGCTGGACGGTATTTGCCGGGCTGGCCGGGTTGACCATTTTCCTCTACCTACAGCGCGGGCCGGCCGGGACGATCTGGCTGCCCTGGATGATCATCCTCAGCCTGATCGGTTTCCGCCATCCCCCCACCCACAATGACGAGATCGAGCTGACCCCCGACCGCCGTTCCCTGGGCTGGCTGTGCCTGTTCATTTTTGTGATCAGTTTCATCCCGCTCCCGATCTACTTTTAACCGGGGAGGACTTTTCGTGACGATTTTATGGGCCATCGCCCTGGCCATGACGGCCATTTTTTTAGTGCTCCTGATGCTGCTTTTCCTGCGCAAAGCCCAGTTTGACGCCATTCATCAGAACTTTTTGGATTTGGAAGACGCCTATGGCGGGCAGGTAATCCGGGGCGGGTTTGCGGTGCGGCCCCGCTATGCCGGCAGGTTCAAAGGGCAGGATATCGTGGTGTCGATCAGCACCGAGAAAACTGAAGGGGAGCGCCGCTACTATATCGCCGTTTCCATGGAAGCCGCATCCCGGCTCAACTTTTTTATCAAGTCAACCGATTGGCTGGGGAAAAAGGAAGTGGCCGAAGATCAGAAAGAGCGCACCCTTTCGATCCTGAACGGGCAATATTTGCTGGAAGCGAGAAGCTCCGCGGACTTAAAAAAGGTCGATCTGGCAATTTTCGAGAAGTTAGTCGCCAATTTGCCTCCCTTTGCCTACATTTTGATCGGCAACAGCCGGATGCTATTAGAGCGCATCTCCCAGCGGATTTTGGATGATACCAAATTAGAGGCCATGCGCCCGGTATTCGAGGGGATGTATCAATTGAAAGCGGCGTTGGAATAGTGCGATGGTGTTCAAGTGTTTTAGTGTTTTAGCACCTGCGAATCCTACCCAAATACTAAAACACAAGAACACTATAACACTCGAACACATGAACACGCAAATTGTTGAGAACCATGAACCCTGTTGAAAATTTTCGCGCCGGTTACATTGCCGTGGTGGGCCTGCCCAACGTGGGCAAATCGACTTTGTTGAACCGGTTGCTGCATTTCAAGATTTCCATCGTTACCCCCAAGCCGCAAACCACCCGGAAAAACGTACTGGGCATTCTCAACGCTCCGCATTACCAGATGGTGTTCATCGACACCCCGGGAATCCTGGAGCCGCGCTATACTTTGCAGGAGAAGATGCTCAAAAGCGTTAAATCCGCTATAGCGGATGCGGATGTGTTAGTGTACATGGTGGACGTCGCGGAGCGGCGGCAAGCGCCGCAGGAAGTGCAAAAGCAAATGGCGCTAACCCAGAACAAAGCAGTAATCCTGGCGCTGAACAAGATCGACCTGCTCGAAAAACGGCAGCTTTTGCCGCTCATTGAGCAGTACTCCAAAATTCACCCCTTCAAGGCTATCATTCCCATCTCCGCAGAGAAGAGCGACGGTTTAGGCCGGCTTCTTGAAGAAATTGCCAAATACCTGCCGGCCGGCCACCCCTTCTATCCCAGCGATTATATCAGCGACCAGCAGGAGCGCTTTTTTGTGGCGGAGATCGTACGGGAGAAAATTTTCAGGCTCTACGGGGAGGAGATTCCCTATTCCTGCCACGTGGAGATCGAGGAATTCCGGGAAGCCGACGCTTCGCCGGAGGAACCGGAAGGGGGCAAAGACTACATCCGGGCGCTGATCCTGGTGGAAAAGCCCTCCCAAAAGGGCATCCTGATCGGCAGGAAGGGCCAGGCGTTGAAAAAAGTGGGTTCGCTGGCGCGCCAGGAGATCGAAACCTTTTTGGGGCGGCCGGTCTTCCTGGAACTGTTCGTAAAAGTGGCGGAGGACTGGCGGCGCAAAGAGGGCCTGCTCCGGCGAATGGGGTATTGATGGAGCCGAAGCGTGAAACGTGATGCGTAACTCGTAATAAGTATTCCGTATTGCGTATTCCGTTTTTTATGCATTACGCTTCACGCATCACGTCTCACTTCTGAAAGGAGTTTGATGAATTCTTACCGCTCTCAGCGCAAGTTGCTGCTGTTCGATGTTGACGGAACCCTGATTTTGACCCGCGGGCGGGGGCGCCAGGCCATGGTCGCCGCGGCGGAGGCGGAGTTCGGGCGCTCGATCCGGATGGAGTTCAAAGATTTTGCCGGCTCTACCGACCGCCGGATCATCGCCGAAATGCTGGCGAAAAACGGCATCGAGGTGGAGGAACCGGAAACTGCCCTGAAGCGGGTGCTGGCGCGCTACCTGGAAAAGCTGCAACCGCTGATGAGCTCTCCCGACACCGTGGAAATTCTGCCCGGGGTAAAAACCCTGTTGGAAACGGTCTCGCACAACGGAGAATTCGTGCCGGCGCTGCTCACCGGCAATATCGAGCAGGGAGCGCGGATCAAATTGGAAGCGGCGGGATTGAATTCCTTTTTCTCTTTCGGCGCTTATGGAGACGACCACGCCGACCGCAATCAACTGCCCGGGTTTGCCCTGCGGCGGGCGGAAACGCTCTGCGGAGAAAGTTTTCCCCCGCAGAACGTCTGGATCATCGGCGACACGCCCAAAGACGTGGAGTGCGCCAAAGTGAACCGGCTGCGCAGCCTGGCCGTGGCCACCAGCGCCTGGAGCGTCGCCGACTTAATGGAACATTCCCCCGACGCCGCGCTGCCGAACTTTGCCGACACCGAAGCGGTTTTGAAGGTTTTTAGAGCCTGAATTCAAAGTATTGGGGTGTTTCCCAACCCAAAACCCAAAACCCAAAACCCAAAACTCAAAACTCAAAACTCAAAACTCGAAACTATTAAAGAGGAACCTGCCATGGCGCTATCTTCCGAATTCACCGGCTTCCCGAAAGCAGCGGCGCAGTTTTTCCGGGACCTCTCCGGCAATAATGATAAACAATGGTTCGAGGCGCACCGGAAAGTGTATGAAACCCAGGTGCTGGCTCCCGCGCAGGCGTTCGTGATTGCGCTGGGCAAGCGCCTGGCCGCCATCTCCCCGAAAGTGGTGGCCGACCCCCGCATCGACCAGTCGATCTTCCGCCTCTACCGCGACGTTCGCTTCAGCAAGGATAAAGCGCCTTTCAAAACCCACCTGGGCATCTTATTCTGGGAGGGGCCGCATAAAAAGATGGAAAATTCGGGGTACTACTTTCAATTGGACGGTTCGGGAATTTTCTTAGGCGCGGGGCTGTACATGTTTCCGCCTTACATCATGGAAACCTACCGCCAGTCCGTGGTGCATCCCGTTCACGGCCCGGCGCTGGCAAAAGCGGCCCAGGCGGTTGCCAAACATCCCGCTTGCAAAATCGGCGGCGACAAATATAAAAAAACGCCCCGCGGTTACGACGCCGGCCATCCCCTGGCAGATTGGCTGCTCTACAAAGGGCTGTACGCCTACTGGGAAGGCGGCCACCCCGCGGAGCTGCACTCTCCCGCTTTTGCGGATTTTTGCTTTGCTAAATTCAAAGATTTATCGCCCCTGCACCATTGGATGAGAGAGATGACCGGGCGGGTAAGGTGAAAGAGGGGGGCAGGGGGGTTAAACCGGCTACAAAGTGGTGGCTTCGCCAGCTACGAAAGTGACGAAAGAGGAGCGAACATGGGCAAGAAGAACAAAAAGCAGAGCCAGAAACGCCGCCAGGCCAAATCGCTGAAACGGCGCAGCGAGAAAAAGGAGTGGCGCAAACTCCGGCCAAAGCAAGCAGCCCCGCAATTCCCGGGAATGCCCGGTATGCCGGGAGGGCTGCCCGGCAGTATTCCCCCGGCCATGCAGGGACAAATGCAGAAAATTTTTGATTTTGCCCAGCCGCTGTTTTTAGCCGGCGACCCCAATGACGTCTCCCAGGCCGAGCGAACCGCGTTCGTGGTTCAGGGCTTCCATAAAGCCTTTTCCGAAAAGGACCTGCAAAAGCGGGCATCCCTGCTGCTGCCGGTGCGGGAAGCCTATTCCCAACTGGCCCGCGCGGAACAAGATTTCGAGGAGTTGGCGGAGTTGCTGCTCAAGCGCCATATTCAGGTTTTTCCCATGGCCCACGACCCGGAAGAGCGCAGCCGCTATACCGCGGAGGAATTCAAGGCGGCCATGGAGCTTGCAACCTTTTTGCCGGAAGGAGAATTTCCGCAGGAGTGGGAAATCGGCGCCGCAACCGCCATCCCCGCCCCGGATCCGGAAGCAGCGCGCTCCCTGCTCAGCCCGGAAGAACAGGCGAACCTGGCGGCGTTGCAGGATTATTTGAAAGCCAACTATTCGCAGATCGACTTCATCGCCCCGGATAACCCGGTGCTGCCCAAAGCGCTGGATTTCCAAAACCGGGTGTTAGACCTCTTCCGGCGCTACCTGGAATATCTCCAACTGCCGGAGGAAGAGATTGCCGCGCACCGGGGCAATTTACAGCCTTTTCTCGATCCCTTCTTGAAAGAATCCCACCGCGCCACCCTGTTGAACTGCACCGCCGACCATGTGGAGGAATACCTGTTAGATTACTACCTCCGCAAGGTAGAGCACCGTCCGGAAGGCGAGGCGATCCTGCCGGATTCCTTCGCCGGTTTTTTCACGTTTGCAAGGGAAATGGGATATCTGGAAGCGGCGGAGCCGGTATTGGAGCGCATCGAAGAGTGCCGGGAAGAATATGCGGAGTTAACCGGCGAGGCGGGGGAAGAAGAGGAAGAGGAGTGAAGATATGCCGTTAAGTTTTGAGCGGGAATTTTTTCTCCGGAAGATTTCCGGCGGAGCGGTTTTTTGAATTGCAAAAGCCCGGCAGGGCGGTTATCTTTAAGCGAATCAATTCGGAAGGAATGGAAAGATGAACTGGCAGGAAGTGTGCGACAATCCGCTTTTGAAGGATCTCCCCTTCAAGATCGAGCTTAACGAGTGGGGGCAAATCGTTATGACGCCGGCGTCCAATAAACACGGGCATTACCAATCGAAGATTATCCGCTATCTAGGACAGAAAATATCGGCAGGGGATCTTATTGCAGAATGCTCTGTACAAACCCCTGAAGGCGTTAAAGTGGCGGATGCTGCCTGGGTATCGGATCAATTTTTAAAGGCGCATGGCTATCATACACCATACATGCAGGCCCCGGAACTCTGCATCGAAATTCTCTCTCCTTCCAACACCCCTGAAGAAATGCAGCACAAAATGCAATTGTATTTCAAGGCCGGGGCAAAAGAGGTCTGGCTGTGCGATGAATCCGGCCAATTACGCTTTTTTGGCCCGGGAGGAGAGTCAGACCGTTCCCGGTTATTCCCCAATTTCCCCGCCCAACTGCCCTGAAAACCGGCCAGGACATAATTGCCAATTGCCAATTGGCAATTAATCACGCCGATGAAAAATTCAAACATCGTTGGTCAACTTATTTATCCTCGTCTCTCTCCACGTCCACCATCACGTCTCCCACTTCATCTAAAACCTTGTTCAGGGTCGCCCCGATGGCTTTGCGGTAGCGAATCAGAAAATTGGGGTTTTCGATATTGGCCTGGAAGGTGAAAATGCGGTTCAAATAGACCGGCAGGTAGAAACTTACCGGCAAGTTGTTGGCCGCGTAGGTTTCCATCTGCTTGAGGTCCTCCTGGTTGGCGCTGTAGAACTGTTTGTACTCCGGGATCACTTCCTGGGCCACCTCGTTGCCGTCCACCTTTACCCCGCCGTAATTGTAGATGGAAAGGGCGCGGGATTTGAAATATTTCAGCAGGGCGTATTTAACGGTGTCGAGGTTGCGCGACACGGTGCCGAATTTGAGCACTTCTTCTGCGTACATGCCCAGGTCCTGCCCCTGGTAGGTCTGGCTCAGCTCCAGGGTTTTCTGCAAAAAATCCTCTTTTTTGCGTTTGGCCGCGTGCAGTTTCTTCGTGCTCTCGAAATCGAAATCGAACGGCTCCCCACTGGGCGCCACCACGGACATTTTGCAAAACGGCTGCACCACAAAATCCGCGGAGAGGGTAGGCGAATAGTGGAAAGCGTAGCCGAGGTTGAACCCGAAACCCTCCCGGGTGATCTCATCGGTCAAATAAAAGTAGAGCGCCGCTTCTTCCCCGGTGATGACGATCTGGTCGAGCTGGGTGCTCTCCCGCTCGAACACTTTCTCATCGTGCAGCAGCTCGAAATACGCTTTCAATGACATGCCCGGGTCGTTCCCCGGCAGCACCCCGGCAATGACCGGCTGCTCTTCATGGTTCCAGATCACCAGTTTGATGGGATCGGCGTTCTCTTTCAGATAGGGATTATTATTCAAATTTTCCAGCACCAGGCTCCGCCCCGGGAACTTGTTGATGTAACTGGCCGGAACTTTCAACAGTTTGCACAACTCCTTCAGGGCCGAGAGGGTAATGAAATAGCGTTTGTTGTTGATCAGCACGGTGAGAAGCCCCTCTTCGTCGGTGGTGAAGCTCAGCTGCTGAATTTGCTCCGCAAGCGGCTCCGCCTCCACCCGGTCGGCAAACTGGAGCGCGCTCTGAATATCATCGAATATGCCGCCTTCCGGCACTAACACTCTTCCGAAACGATAGTAATCCATTAAAAAAATCTCCTTCGATAAAAGGTTGATAAAAAGTGTTGCGGTGCTATGGTGTTTTAGTGTTTTAGTGTTCAAGTGTTTTGGTGTTTTAATGCCAATTAAGGGTTGGAAGCACGGTATAGAACTTATCGTAAAATCGGTTTATGACCTCCCCCCTGTCCCCTCCGAATCCAATCAGATATTTCAACCCTTAATTCACGTAAAATTATGATAGAGAACCAAAACTTAAAACGTAAAACCCGAAACTAAAACACTCGAACACTATAACGCCCGAACACCATGACACCCGAACACAGTTTTATGAGAATTTCCCGGTCACGTCTTCGCGGTTGCGCTTCACCAGCAGCCGGAACTGGTGCGGCGCCAGGGTTGTATCTTGTTCTAAAATGATCTTTACCCAGTATTTCCACATCAAGCGGAAGCGCCGCCCGAAGGGCTTGTTGTTCAGGAACTCCGCCATGCTCGGGTGAACTTGCAGAATCACCCGCCGGTCCAAACGGGTAGCCACGTAGCGGCGAAGGGCGCGCTCGATGTGCGCCAGCACGGTTCCCCGGGTCGGCACCAGCCCGGTGCCTTCGCACACCGCGCAAGGCTCGGTAATATTGTAGATCAGGCTGGGGCGGATGCGCTCCCGGGTCATTTCCACGATGCTGAATTTGCTCAATTCCTGGATGTTGCTGGCGGCGCGGTCGCGGCTGAATTCTTTCAATAGTTCCATAAATAACCGGCGCTTGTTTCCCTCTTCTTCCATGTCGATGAAATCGATGACGATCAATCCCCCGACGTCACGCAGGCGCAATTGCCGGGCTATCTCCCGCGCCGCCTCCAGGTTGATCTTCAGGGAATTCTTCTCGTGGTCTTTCCTTCCGAAATACCGCCCGCTGTTTACGTCCACCACGGTAAGCGCCTCGGTATGCTCGATAATGACGTACCCGCCGTTTTTCATCCACACTTTTTTCTGCAAGCTCTTTTGAATTTCTTCTTCGACGTTGAAGACGTCGAAAATCGGGCGCCTGGATTTGAAATATTCCACCCGCTCCAGCAGTTCCGAACCGGCTTCCTTGAGGTAGCGGGTAATCTCGCGGTGCATTTTCCGGGAATCTACCACCACCCGTTTAACGTCGCTGGTAAACAGGTCGCGGATAACGCTGGAGGCCATTCCTAAGTCCTTGAACAGCAGCATGGGCGGTTTGGCGGTGCGCATTTTTTCTTCGATGACCTGCCACTCTTTCAGCAGCCTGTTCAAATCCTGCTTGAGCACGTCATCGGATTTTCCCTCCGCCACGGTGCGCACGATCAACCCGAAATTCTTCGGCAGCATTTTGCGCACCAGTTGGCGCAACCGCCGCCGTTCCTGGCTGGTGCTGATCTTGCGGGAAACCCCCACCCGGTGCTGGTTAGGTACCAGCACCAAAAAGCGCCCCGGCAGGGTCAATTCCGTGGTGACCCGGGGACCCTTGCTGCTGATCGGTTCTTTGATGATTTGAACGGAAACTTCCTGCCCGTTGCGCAGCAGCTCCGAAGGTTCCATGTCGGGGCGGGATTTGCCGCCTCCCTCGGTTTCCTCTTCCTCGATATCGGCAAAGAGCTGGTTAACGTTACTCCCCATGTCCGAGAAGTGCAGAAATCCGTCCTGCTGAAAACCGATATCTATAAAAGCCGCCTGCATTCCTTTCACTACTTTCCTTACCCGCCCTTTATAAATGTCCCCCACCATGCGTTCGTTATCCGGGCGTTCTACAAACAACTCCACTAACTTCCCGTCCTCCAGGAGCGCAATTCGTGTATCTTCATTGGTCGAATTGATAACAATTTCTTTTCGTATAGCCATGGTATCCTCATTGCGGTAACCGCGGCGTCGGATGTCGCTGTATCACGGTACAGAACGGGGGAAAAGTGTTCAGGTGTTTTAGTGTTTTAGTGCGAAGAAACTAAAGCACTATAACACCAGAACACTATAACACTCGAACACTAAATAATATCAAAAGGTGTTAAAATCGAATCGTTCTCGACGATATATTGTCCCGTTCGCTGAACCTGGAATTTTCGATACTCGATCCCTCGGGGGGAAAGCAGCGATTCCAATACTTCGGTTATTTTAGCAGTTCTTCCTTCGATGATGTCAATCGTTACATTTAAATTGCTCTGCGTGCGCTTCATTTGGCGTACGTAGGGGCGAATATCGACCTCCTTCATCCCCTCCTTGGTCTCCCGGCGAACCGGCGCTTCCGGTTGGGCCAGCCACTCCGCAACCCATTCTTCCGGCAGGCTGAAATCCGTTAGCAGCGTTTCATAAGTGGAGCGGTTGATCACCGCGGCCAGGGCCGGCACTTTGGCGAAAATGCCCTGGTATTGCAGAATCTGGATGCCGCCGGGCAAAAACCGGTTGAAACGCCCCTGGATATCGGTCTCCCGCCCGATTTCCACTTCCATATCCAGGTACTCCGCAGTGGAAGCGACCCCGGGGCTTAGGGGAAGCGCGTACGAAATTTTGGGATTCGGGCGCAGTCCTTGTGAATATACTAAGGGAATTTTCGCCAGCCGCGCGGAAAAGTCGAACACCCGCACGATGTCCAGGTGCGAAAGGAACCGCGCCGGGCCGGATTTGGAATAGCGGATGCGGATTTTTCGCTTGATCACCTGCACTGGGGCCTGGCGCTTGCGTTCCCGGCGGCCGTACTGGATGGCCTCCCCCTGCGAATCAGCCATCGCCTCGAGCCGGGGCCGGGAAACCGTCCCCGCGCTATTTCCCCGCTCCGCCGGTAGATTGCTCCACAGCAGCGCCTCGAACTCCGTTCGCGGCAATCCCCCGTAGCCTAACGAAACCATATCCTTGTTCCGGGGGTGCAACTGCCCCTGGTAAGCCCGCAACTTTTCTTCTTTGAGATCCGCTTTGGAGACGCCCAGGTCGATGTGGTCCCAGGGCAGCGCCACGGTAACGGAGATGGGCGAGAGGCAGGCCTCCCAGTCGATCTCCTTTTCCCGGAACGCCCGCTCCCAGGCCTCCCCGCGAAAAGTTTCCTTGTAGGCGTCGAGGCGCGCTCCCCGCTGCCAGGCGCTCTCGATCACCTCGCCCATCCTGCGGTCGCCCCGGGAGAGGGCGGTTTCTAAGCTGGCCAGGCGGGGATTTTGAAAAACGGTTTTTACCGGGAGGTCGGCTAAGCTTTGCCGGAGCTGCTCGAATTTCTCTTCCAGCAGCGCCGCGGATTCCTGTTTTTCCCACTGGAAAGGCGTATGAGCTTTCGGCGAAAACCCCTGCGCCGAGACCAGCAGCTGCGCTTCCGGATAGGATTTGGCGAGATCCAGGCATTTTTTGGCCAGGGCGGCGATGGCCTCGGCATCTTCCGGCTTTTCGGCGGGCAGGCCGAGCATAAAATTCAGCCGGATGGTTTGCCAGCCGCTCTCCAGCGCCAATTTGACCGCGTCTAAAATATCCTGGTCGCGCAGGTTCAGGTTCAACACGCTGCGCAGGCGCGGGCTGCCAGCCAGGGGCGAGAGGGCGAACCCATTCTCCTTCAGCGCGTTGGCCAGCTCCCCGGTTGCCGGCAGGCGCAGCGCTAATTCCGCAGAAGGAACGGAGACGCTTATCAGGTGCTCTTCTGCAAGGCATTTCTCCTTGGCGAATCCCCAACCGGTTTCCCGGAAAAGCGAATCATTGGATAATAACCGCGCCGCCGGCTCCGCGCCGCTTCCCTGCAAGCATTTTTGCAATTCCCGGTACAAATTTTCCGCGGATTGCTGCACCGCCGGGGGAAATACCCGCCCGGGAGCGAAACGGTTATTTTCCCCCGTAAAGCGTTCGTACTGGCCGGCCGCGGGGCGATTGTTGGGCAAATCTCCCGGGGGCTGCAGCGGTTTCAGCGGGCAGATTTTTTCATCCTTAGCGCCGGACCCGGCGGCAGCGCTGCGGATACGCTCCGGCGCGGTAGTCTCTAAGCGGGTAATTCCCTGGAATTCCTTAAAATCGTTATACAACGGCTCATAAAATGAAGGAACATACACCCCGGGGATTGCCGCGATAGCCCGGAGGAACTCCTGCCTGTCTCGGCGCTCGCTCTTTGCGCGTTCCGCCGCCGCGGCAATTTCCCACAGGGCGGCTACGGGGTCCCCGGGAACGGCCGCATCCAGGAAAACAGCCGGCGGTTCGGGATTGATGAGCGCGGGGCCGACGCCAATCACCGGCGGTTCCCCGGCGTTCCGCTCCCGGGAGCGAAGCGGAACGCCGCCGAGATGCAACATGGTTAAGAGGTTGGTAAATGATAATACATCCGGGAGGTAGAAAACGAGCAGATCAAACTTGTTCAGGGGGAATTTGGATTCCAGCGAAAACAGTGGGATAGCGGCAGCGTGCAGAACCGTTTCCGCGTCGGTCCAGGGAGTATAAACCCGTTCCGCGGAAATTTTCGGCTGGCTGTTCAAACAGTGGTATAACGTCTCAAATGCAGTATTGCGAATTCCCGCTTCGTACAAATCGGAAAAACACAGGGCCACGCGCAGTTCCCCCGGCCGGGGGGATTTCAGAACGGCGTTATACTCGTTTCCCAGGTATCGCGCAGGCTTGCTGACAAAGGGCAAGAATTCCGTATCGATCCTGGCCTTTAGCTCCATTTCTGACAGGCGATGTTCTCCAGATCGGTTTTAATCTTGGGCAGGTTGGCCACGGAATCCGGAACTACAATAATCGAATTTTCTCCCGCGACGGTGCCGAGGATGTTGCGGTGTTTGATCTGATCGATAAACAGGGCCACCCCGGTCGCTCGCCCGGTGATGGTTCTGACCACCAGAACCGATTCGTTATTGTAAATTCCTAAAATTTCCATTCCCACTAACTTCACAAACGAGTGGCTGCTCTCCTGCTCGGAAATAACATAGCGGTATCCCTCCGGGGTTGGAACCCGGATGATTCCCATCTCGTGGAGGTCCCGCGACAATGTGGCCTGGGTGGTGTTGTAACCTTTGCCTTGCAGCCTGGATAGCAGTTCGGATTGGTTCGAAATCTGTTCCTCTTGAACGATCTGCTTAATGGCAAATTGACGTTCCTTCTTCTTCGCCATCTTGCTCTCCTTGTTAGATTGATGAAAAGTGCCGATAACTTCCCTGGTTTAATCGGTGCTGGCGACAGAAAAACCGGCCACGCAAGTTATTCCCATCACCGGCAATTGAATTGATAAAGATCAACGAACCGCTAACCGAAAATGAAGTACGCCGGAGTGCAAAGCTTCAGCTTTGCACTGTCGGCAGGCAACGTGAGTGGCAAAACTAAAGTTTTGCACTCCGGCTGGCTCTCGCTGCCCCCTTTTTCTGCTTTTTGGGCGCCGGCGCGGAGTCGCGCAGCGCCGCCTGCGCCGCGGCCAGCCGGGCAATCGGCACCCGGAAGGGGGAGCAACTGACATACGACAATCCTAATTGGTGGCAAAACTCCACGGAAGCCGGGTCGCCGCCGTGCTCCCCGCAGATGCCCAGTTTAATATCCGGCCGGGCGCTGCGCCCTTTTTCGCAGGCGACCTTCATCAGCTCGCCCACCGCATCGCGATCAACCTGTTGGAACGGGTCCCCCGGCAGGATGCGCTTCTCCAGGTAATCGGGTAAAAACCCGCCGATGTCGTCCCGCGAGAAGCCGAAGGTCATTTGGGTCAAATCATTCGTTCCGAACGAGAAGAACTGCGCATATTCGGCCATTTTATCCGCGGTCAGCGCCGCGCGGGGAATTTCGATCATGGTTCCCACCAGGTGGGGAATCGCTTTCATCTTGAACTTCGCGCATACCTCCTGGTGTACCTGGGCAATCAGATCGAACTGGTGCTTCAATTCAGCGCTGGTGCAGGTAACCGGAATCATGATTTCGGGATAAGGTTTTTTTCCTTTTTGCAGCAATTCCGCAGTGGCCTCGAAGATCGCCCGGATTTGCATCTCGGTCACTTCCGGGTAGGTCACGCCCAGCCGCACCCCGCGATGCCCCATCATGGGGTTGTTTTCATGCAGCGCATTGGCGCGTTTCTCGAATTCTTCCAGGCTGATATTGAGGCTTTTGGCGAGCTTTTCCTGCTCTTCGTGGTGATTGGGCACAAATTCATGCAAAGGCGGATCCAGGGTGCGGATGGTCACCGGGAAGCCGTCCATCGCTTCCAGGGTGCCTTTGATGTCGCTCTTCACGTGGGAAAACAACTCCTCCAACGCCGCCCGGCGTTCGGCTTCGGTCTTGGAGATGATCATTTTGCGAAGCTTGAACAAGGGAGCTTCGGAGCCTTTGCCGTAGAACATGTGCTCGGTTCTGAACAGCCCGATTCCTTCCGCCCCGAAGGCCCGCGCCTTCCGGGCGTCTTCCGGGGTATCGGCGTTGGTGCGAACTTTCAGGCGACGGAATTTATCGCACAGTTTCATCAACTCCTGGAACAGGGGGTTGTCCTCGGTGGTCTTCACCATGCCCAGCTGGCCGAGATAGACCACGCCCTTGCTGCCGTTCAGGGAAATCCAGTCGCCTTCTTTAACCTTATGCTCCCCGGCCATCAAATATTTCTCTTTGAAATTTACCTTGATGCTGCTCGCGCCGACGATGCAGCATTTTCCCCAGCCGCGCGCCACCAGCGCGGCGTGGCTGGTCATCCCCCCGCGGGCGGTGAGGATGGCTTGCGCCGCGCGCATCCCTTCGATGTCTTCCGGGTTGGTCTCTTCGCGCACCAAAATGACCTTTTCGCCTTTTTTAGCCCATTCCACGGCCTCATTAGCGCTGAACACCACCCTGCCGGTTCCGCCGCCGGGGCCGGCAGGCAAACCTTTGGCGATGGAGGTAGCCGCTTTTTCCGCCTTGGGGTCTAAAATCGGGTGCAGTAATTCATCCAATTGCTCCGGCTTCACCCGGGCAACCGCGGTTTTTGCGTCGATCAGTTTTTCGTGCATCATGTCCAACGCCATTTTCAGCGCCGCGGGGCCGTTCCGTTTCCCCACCCGGCACTGCAGCATGTACAGCGTGCCGTCCTGGATGGTGAATTCGATGTCGAGCATATCCTTGTAATGCTTTTCCAACTGCTTCTGAATCCGGTGAAGTTGTTTATACGCTTTGGGCATGGCGGTTTCCAGGGAGGGCAGGTGGTGGGTATGCTCGGATTTTCCCACCTCGTTGACCGGGTTGGGGGTGCGAATGCCGGCGACAACGTCTTCGCCCTGGGCGTTGGGCAGCCATTCGCCGTAGAAATAGTTCTCGCCGGTGGCCGGGTTGCGGGTAAATCCCACCCCGGTGGCTGAGGAGTCGCCCATGTTTCCGAACACCATGGCCTGCACGTTGACCGCGGTGCCCCACCAATCCGGGATGCCCTCGATCCGCCGGTAGGCCACGGCGCGTTTGCCGTTCCAACTTTGGAAAACCGCCCCGATCCCGCCCCATAACTGCTCCAGGGCGTCTTCCGGGAAGGGTTTGCCGAGCACTTCCCGCACTTTCCGCTTGTAAATTTCGATCAATTCTTGCAAATCATCGGCGGTCAGGTCCGTGTCGCTTTTGCAGCCTTTGGCGTGTTTCATCTTTTCCAACTCGTGTTCCAACTGCTGGCGAATACCTTTGCCCTCTTTCGGCTCGACGCCGGCGGCCTTTTCCATCACCACGTCGGAATACATCTGGATCAGGCGGCGCTGGGAATCGTACACGAAGCGGGGATTTTTGGACTTTTTGATCAATCCCTCGCGGGTGGTATCGTTCAATCCCACGTTCAGAACCGTTTCCATCATCCCGGGCATGGAGCTGCGCGCCCCGGAACGAACCGATATCAGCAGGGGATTGTTTTTGTCGCCGAATTTGGCGCCCATCTCTTTTTCCATTTTCCGCAGCGCTTGCAGCACCTGGCCGGAAAGCTCCTTGGGGTAGGTGCGGTTGTTTTTGTAGTAGTAAGTACACACTTCGGTAGAAATGGTAAAACCGGAAGGCACCGGCATACCTAAGTTAACCATCTCCGCCAGGTTGGCGCCCTTGCCTCCCAACAATTCTTTCATGTCTGCGCGGCCATCTGCGCCGTTGGAACCGAAATAATAGACGTACTTCTTAGCCATCGAATCTCCTTTTTTTACCGCGTTCGCATCTGAATATTAACAATTACGCATAATTCAAGCAAAAAAACCGTGATAGATGAATCAAAATTCGATTTTTTTTTAAACAAGTGAGAAATTTAATGCTTACCCCTACCCTTTGCAAAAAAATAAAAAAATGCAAGGCTTCGGGGAGTGCTCCGATCTTAGATTCCTTCGAGAAATATTTCTACGGAAAGAAGCAGCTTTTCCGCCATCCCGACTTATTCGGGATGACGTTTCGAGCAAAACGCCGAATATAAGCTGCTTATAAATGCTTATAAGAAATAAACTCCGCTCCCCCTGGCGGAAACCGGGATGAGCGGAGTTTATTGATCGAACCGACTGCCGGAAGCTTTTCCTAAGTTGGCCGATTATGTGGGGTCCGTAAAAAGCGGCTCTAAAGGAGCGGCCTGCATCACTGGCAGTTTATCTGACGAGCATCATCTTCTTCACCAGCCTTTGATTCCCTGCTTTTAGTTGATAGAGGTACACGCCAGAGCTGGCCGGGTTGCCTTGTTGATCCGTCCCATCCCAATGCACTTGATACGTCCCCGCTTCCATGAATTCATTCACCAGGGTTGCGATTTTCCGCCCGTCTATGGAATAGATCGCTACTTCTGCCGGCCCGGCTTCTTTCAGCCCGAATTGAATGGTTGTAACCGGGTTAAAAGGATTTGGGTAGTTTTGCATTAGGACATAATTGTCCGGAATGACTTGTTCAACCAGATTCGGACCCACAATTTTGCTCTGATCCCCGCCCTGCACATTAAAACTAACTGAACTGGAATGAGCCGATTTATTGGCGTTAAAATCAACTGCTTTTACCCGGTAGGGAATCTCCACATTATTGCTATATTGGTAAAAACTGGCCCCTGTCACTGTCTGATCCACGTAATATTTTGTAGTGTTACTTACAGTAGCGATTGGAGAAGTTCCCCAGGGATCACTGCCCACTCTTTTATAGATTTCATAGTTTTGAATATCTCCTTCAGGGTTCTGATTCCAGTCAATACGGGGATTGTTCTGCGAACCCACAATAGATCTAGTGATGCCAGTTGGAGCAGAAGGGGCGACTACATCGGTCACGGTAAACGAACCGGAATATTCAGTGATATCGGGCTCAAAATCTACATACAGAGCAACCTGAATTCGATATGTTCCATTTCCGGCAGGGTTAATGTACAATGGAGCAAAATTTCCCGAATAATCTTCACCCCGAAAGATGTTTATTGGTTTATTGACCACACTCCAGGAACCCGCTGTATAAAAAGGCCCAAAATAATCCCACGCATATAAGTCATTCCATTGCCCTGACTCCCATTTTTGGGGTCGATAAAAAACATAGATAAAAAAATTATAATTTGCGTTTGAGTAAGATCAACCACTACAGCATCAAAGTCATTATAAGGGCCATGATGAACCACAGATGTAATGGTGCCTTGAGCGTAACCTGAAAGGTAGATGCATAATAGAGCCATCAGTTGAAAATACAAAGTTTTCATTGTAATCTCTCTTGAATTCATTTGTGTGTTGGATACTTCGCTTTTAAATGAATCTTCCCTGCTTCTGACTAAAAGCTTTTTCTCCCCCTCTCTTGTTTGACCTCCAAAATGTAAATCAATGAATCACTATCAATTTTTGTTTAATGATTAGATCACCTCCTTTCAATACTAAATAATAAATACCTGACGCAGTTTGCTTATCATCACTGTCTGTTCCGTTCCAATAAAGTTGATGATGCCCCGACGTTGTCCTTCCTTCATATAAAATCGCCACTTTTTGCCCAAGCAGGTTGTAAATAGCAATTTGTATTTCACTGGAAAAGTTATTGGGAATTACGTAAGAGATTAATGTCTGTTCATTAAAAGGATTAGGATAATTCGGATAAAGCTGAATTTGTTGTAAAGAATTTATCCCAAGAGAATTATTCTTTATAGCGGTGCTCTCTTCCATCACAAATGCAGGCGACATTATACAATCAATATAATTTTGAAAACCATCACAGGCGAGTAATCTTAACGAATATAAACCCTCGCTTAAATAAGGAATTGAACCATCCCAAAAGGGTGCATTATGGTTGAGAGGGATTTCATGCCAAATGCTATCATTCCATGCTCCATAGAATAGTTGAATGCCATTTACGACTCCCTCTTCTTCCAAAGTAAATCGCACTCTATTGTTATTGAAAGGATTCAAAGCATAAGTTAATTCATCTTCAGCCAGAATTTGGAAAAGTGTTATGTTGGGCGGGTTTCTATCTAATTGATTAAGATTAAATCTCGCTTTGACGCGGGAAATGCCTGGCTGTGCGTTGAGTTCATAATCGTTATCGGTGATCACCATCTCGTAAGTTCCTGGTGAAACCGGGATGGTAAGGCTATCTGGATTAAATCCGAGAAACATAATAGGACTCCCAGCAGCATAGGGAAACTTCCCTTCCTTAATGATTACTCCATTACTAAAAATTTGGAAATCTACGTTGTAATGCAGTAGTATATCGTTACTCTGAGATAGAAAAAGATGTTGAAATTTCCCGTGAGGTGAACGAATCTTAATAGTGTCTGCTTGATTCATAAATTTTCCAAACCAGTAAGTCGGTGTCAACCCCAAATTTGTTTTTTCCAATTTATTTGAAATAATGAATGAACTAGCATTTCTATCGGAAAGGAAATATCCTGTAACCATTTGATTATCAATTCGAACTTCATGAGTTGTAATGTAAAAAAGGGCATTACTTGAGACAAATTGAATGAACGTAGAAGCTCGAAATGCAATACTAAGAGTAGTATCCTGGTATACTCTTAACTGAATCGGATGGGTGTAAATTGGATCGCCGGCTCCCGCCCAATGGAAATCAGGAAATAAAGTGGATATTTGAAAATAGCTTCCATTGGTTAGGGAATCTGGAAAATGATAATAAAAATCGGCATGAACTAAATTAGCCGGGTTGTTAGTAATATTAGTAGTCGGCGGTAGGTCATCCGTTATTTCACCACTTAACAAGTATAAATTCCCTCCATTATGGAGTTGTTTACCCTTAACTGCCCATTCTTTTTCAAATGACTGAGGCATAAAATTGTATTTTAACCTAAAAGTATTATAACCATCATTGAAGCTGGTAATCCTGAACTTAGAATCATTCATTTTGCTGTAAAAATAAAACGAGATAACACTAATTCCCAAAGGGTTACCAGTCTCTTTACGTAAATTGAAATTCAGCGCCTGATCCGCTTCTTCTTCCGTTATCTGAACTTGTGATGGGGCACTTAAATGAATATGATCTTTTACGATGAGGGTGTGTTGATATTGATCAGGCCAATATCCCGCAAAGAGACTGTACCGGCCAGCAGGCCGTAATACACTTGCTACTGAATCTTCCAAAAAGATGAGGGTATCGTTCCCGTTTCCTAATTCATCATAAAACCAGAGATAACTCATTATAAAATCAGACATGATTTTCAACGGGAATAAGTCAATGGTAAAAGCGTTGGTCGAATTATGAACGGATTTATGCAGAGAGTTAGATAATCTGTTCTCTATTATATGAACTCTCCCATCTTTAAATAAAACTGAACAAGAACTCGGATCTATATCAACATACTGATTACTATGATTTCCTTTTCCCCAATTGCCTTTCAATATATTACTCCAACCAATCAACAGCATTAAACCCAATAAAAATGAGATAAAGCGAAGGAATTGCATTTTGTTCTCCTGATTTCGATTAAGCGTAACTAATCCTTCTCCCTAATTTCAATGACTTTTATCAGCTTAAAATATGATTTTTGTCATAAAAAACAGCGGTAGTGGGTGGATGATTGAAGAGCGGTGAGTGGTAGAGTGGTGAATAGTAGAGTTGTAATATACCAGAAAAGGGTGATTTTGTAACACCTCACTTTTGATAAAACCCATATTTTAAAGCATTTTTTGTAATATCAGAGTGCTACAAACTAACCTTTAACGAGTATAGCAGTTAGATTATTGTCCGACTTACCTCAGTTACTGTGTTTTAGGTTCGGTTTCTGCTACTCTTGAAATATCAGTTTACCAATCGTATATTGCTTAGAAAAAACTGGGGAACCGAGTATGAAATGGAATCGCATCGTGATAGACGCCATGGGCGGCGACCACGCTCCCGAGGAAATCGTGAAAGGCGCGGCGGAGGCGTGCCGGAAGAGTTCCACCATCCATTGCATTTTTGTGGGTGATGAATTAGGCGTGCGCAGCCTGCTGAAGAAGGAGAAGCTGCGCGAGAGCCGCTGGGAGATCATCCACGCCCCGGAGGTGATCTCCATGGAAGACCCGCCTAAAGATGCGATTCTAAGCAAACCCAACGCTTCCATCAACGTGGCGGCGCGGCTGCTGCGCGACGGCTACGGCGAGGCCCTGGTGAGCGCGGGCAGCACCGGGGCCACCCTGCTGGCCTGCTCCAACGCGATTTCCCGCATCGGCAGCATCGAGCGGGCGGTGCTGGCGGCGGTGCTCCCGGCGGTCAGGCATAAACTCGGCGACCCCGGCAAGACGGTGATGCTCGACGTTGGGGCGACCCTGCACGGAACCGTCAACCAACTGGTCAGTTTTGCGATTATGGGTTTGCACTATGCCAGGGGAGTGCTGGGCATCGAGAATCCCCGGGTGGGCTTGCTGAACATCGGGGAGGAGGAGACCAAGGGGCACAGCGTGTTAGTGGAAACCCATCAGACTTTACGGCGCACGCCGCAGGTAAATTTCATCGGCAACGTGGAGGGGAAGGACGTGCTGCGCGGCATCGCCGACGTGATCGTGACCGAAGGCTACACCGGCAACACGGTGCTGAAGAGCTTAGAAGGCATGGCGGAATTGACCCTGCAAACCGGCAAGCAAATCTGGAAACGGGGCATTCTCTCCAAAGTGGGCATCATGATGCTGGCGCCCAAGCTCAAAAAGCTCAAAAAGCGCCTGGACTATTCCGAGTACGGCGGCGCGCCGATCCTGGGCTTCCAAAAGCTGATCATCAAAGCGCACGGGCGCTCCAAAGCCAAGGCGATTATGAATGCAGTGCTATTGGCGGAAAAATCCATTGCCAACAACTTAGTGCGCCAAATGGAGGAGGCGATGAAGGAATTTTACCTGGGCCTGTTCGAGCATAAACCGGGAGAGAGCGCCCCGTGAAACAGGGGCAGGAGTGCAAAACTTCAGTTTTGCAGGCGGCAGGGGCAGGAGCAGGATCGGGGACAGCCAGAGTTAGTGCGGGAGTGGTTAGTGCAAATTAAAATTTGCACTCCTATCTATACCTGCTCCTGCCCCTGCTTCCGCTTCTGCTCACTGCTCCTGTCTGCCGCCCCGGGCGCGGCCTTCGCCTTGCCGGGGAGCCGCCGGAAGCCGGGCGGGTTTTGCAGCGGCGGCTGCTTCGGGAACCTGCGAGATTTGATCGATATTATGGCGCCAGCACAGGTTGAGGTCTTTTACATCAATCCCGCCGTCCAGGTTAAGGTCCCCGTATTTACCATACTCCCAGGCGGTCCCGTTTTGCGGCCGCCAGGAAAGCTCTTTATCCTCTAGGGTTACCCGCCCGTCGGCGTTCGCGTCGCCGCAATACATTCCATATATCTCCCGTTCCAATTCTTTCAAAGCGTCTGTTCCATACGCCATGGCCGGGTCGGCTGTAAAATCATACAGGGGAGAATTGCCATCCAATGCCACCGCAGAGCTGCTCATGATGGTCAGGTGATTGCGATGATACACCACGATGTAGTATTCTCCCGGGGCCTGGTCAACAAAGCTGACCGGGGCAGCCCCGCCTATATCCGCCACCGTTCCGTCGTTTTTGAGGAGAGCAGCGCGAAAGGTTTCATTGGGGCCTTCGGGAGAGGTTCGCAACGCCAGGAGAACCCAATCGACCACCTCTTCCGGTGGGCTTTCGACCGCTTCGTTTCCCGGGTAATGCCAGGGAGCGGTGTTAAACGGCTGTTCCATCGGCAGCCACCCGTTATCAGCCAGGGTCGTACGCATGGTGTCGTGTCCCAGGTAGGCTCCTTCCAGAAAAACCCGGGTATTCACGGTAACGCCTAATTGCCGGCTAAAGGTTGCCGTAACGGTTTTATCTGCGTCCATCAGCAGGGTATCGGGGTTTTGGGAGCTGTTAAGCCCGCCGCTCCAGCCGTTAAAAATGTAACCGGAATCAGGAACGGCCGTGAGGACAACCGCCGCCGCGCTGTCGTAAACGCCTCCCGGCGGATCCGGCAGAATGGCGCCGGGACCATTCGTTGCCAGGGTGAGGGAAAATTGCCTTACAAAAGAAGCGGCGATCTGTTTATCGGAATCGACGATCAGGGTATCGGGATTGGCAAGGCCAGTAAGGCCGCCGCTCCAGCCGCGGAAAGCATGAGCGGAATCCGGTGTGGCGGTTACAACCACCACGGCGGCGCTGTCGTACACCCCGCCTGGCGGGTCCAACTGAATGTTGCCGGAGCCGGAGGCGGCCAGGTTTACGGTAAACCGGCGCGCAAACCGGGCGCTAACCTGTTTATCGGAAACGATAACGAGGGTATCGGGATTTTCCATTCCCACCAGATCGCCGCTCCAGCCGCGAAAAACGTTGGCGGAATCCGCTATCGCGGTGAGAATCACCACGCTGGCGCTGTCATACAGCGCGGCGGTCGCGGAGCGCGAGACCGGGGGCGGATCGAGCAGCACCATTCCCGCGCCCAGCGTCTCCAGGGAGAGGGTAAATTGGCGCACAAAGCTGGCCCCTACCTGCCTGGCGGTATCCATCACCAGGGAATCCGGGTTGGCGTTGCCGCTCAAGTCCCCGCTCCATTCCTTTAAACCATACCCGGAATCGGGAACGGCGGTGAGGGTGACCACGGTGGCGCTGTCGTACACCGCAACGGTCGAATCTCCCGAAGCCGGCAGCGGATCGAGCAGCACCATTCCGTGGATCAGTGTGTCCAGGGCCAGGGTAAACTGCCTGACAAAGGTCGCGGTGACGGACTTATCGCTGTCCACCAGGATGCTGTCGAGCGGGTCGAGGCTGGCCAGGTCCCCGCTCCAGCCGCGGAAAGCGTAGCCGGAATCAGGAACGGCGAGGAGGGTTACCACGGTTAGACTATCATAGAAGCCGCTGCTGCCGGAATCCGCCGGAGCGGGATCCAGCGCCACGCTGCCGCGGCCCACCGTTTCCACGGCCAGGTGAAATTGGCGGATGAAGCCGGCGCTCACCGCTTTATCCGAATTCATCACCAGGGTATCGGGATTCTCCAAACTGTTCAGGTCGCCGGTCCAGCCCCGGAAAGCGAAAGCGGAATCCGGTTCCGCGTCTAAGATGACCGGGGTCCCGGCGTTGTAAACAACGTCGCCGTTCGCTGTGGTGTCAACCGGCGGGGGGTTCAGGACGATTCCGCCGGCCCCGCTGGTATCCAGTTGCAGCACGTAGCGGCGGGTGAATTCCGCGATTACTACTTTTTCGCCGTCCATCAAGAGGGTATCGGGATTTTGCAAACCGGCCAGGTCCCCGCTCCAGCCGCTGAACACCGAGCCGGAGTCCGGCGCGGCGGTGAGCGCCACGGAAGTTCCGTGGGGATAAGTTCCGGTGGGGGGATCGGCGATGACGCTGCCGGAGCCGGAGCCGGTTTTGCCCAGCGCCAGGCTGTGGGCGTTGATCGCTCCCTGCGGTTTCAACTCTAGGCCGATCACCGCCCAATCGGTGGGGCTGCTAAAGGTGCCGTTCAACACTGCCGGCATGGCCTCCGGAAAGGTTCGATCTACAACCGCAATACCGGCGACGTTGCCTGCGGCTCCTTCGGAGTACTCCGCCCTCTCCTTGTATCCGTCCCCGGGATAATGCCGTTTGTTGCGCATCGCCGCTGCGCCGAATATGACCGCGCCATCCACGCTGGCATAGATATTAAAGGAATAAAGCTCGGTTTCCAGGTTCCCGTTGCAAACCCCGTTAACCCCCAGGCTGTTGCCGGAAACTGTGTTACCGATGGGATTTACCGGATCGGCGCCGGAATAGCGGCTCACCGTCATCACCGCGGCGAAAGGGACGCTGGAAAGAACCGCGCTTACAAGGCCGCTGGCGGTGGGAGTTCCCTGGGCTTTCCAGATTTCGATGGAGGTGGAGTTGTCGTCGGCGCACTGGCGGAGCAGCAGGGTCCAGGTCAGCCCCAGCCCGCTCACGGAAGTGATCGGAATCGCCGGCCGGGGAGCAAAAGCGGCCAGGTAAAGGTCTCCATTGACCGCGGCCAGCGGCTCGAACGTCGCTATGGTGGTAAAACCGCTCGTCCCGCCGATTTTGGTCTCCTTGTGCACAATGGTCCCTCCGCCGATTCCCCCCTGCGGAATAAACGTCGCAGTTATGGTTTTATCATCATTCATCAGCAGGGAATCCGGGTTGGCGCTGCCGCTCAAATCTCCGCTCCAGCCGCTGAAAACGTACCCGGAATCCGGTATTGCCGTCAGGGTAATGGTGGTAACGCTGTCGTAGTTTCCGCCGGGGGGATCCAATTCCAGGGTGCCGGGGCCAATAATGTAGTAAGAAAGGGTGTACGGCGGGGTGGTGACCACGAAGCTCGCGCTGCTGTACCCGGTTCCCACGGCGTTGGTAATGGAGATGGGGCCGGTGGAAGCGCTGTCCGGCACCGTGGCCTGGATGAGGCTGTCGGAAAGCACCTGGAAGGTGGTATCCGCCGCCCCATTGAAGGCCAGCGCGGTAGAGCCGCTGAAACTGCTGCCCTGAATCATGACCGTAATTCCCGCCGGGCCCGCCGCCGGGGTAAACGAGGCGATAACCGGCGGGGTGGCGTCTTTCAGGTTGATATAATTGTGCAGGTAATAATCCGTGGTTTTATCGCTGGCCAGCACCAGCAGGCTGGATGCGCCGCCCACGGGTTGCTTGGTAGAGGTGACATTGTTAACATCCGGCTCCGTAGTGCTTTGAATGAACGGCGCGCCTAACCCGGCAGGAAATACCAGGGTATCGAGATGGGCGGATTTCATGTACACTACCCCGGAGCTGTCCGAGAGGCTGCGGGCGAAGGCATATACCCGCCGGTGGGTGGAGTCGATGGCCATGATGGCGCGGGTGGTCTGGTCCTCCGTGGCCCAGACCTGGTGGCGGCTCCAAACCCCCGCAGAGGTGCGCTTCAGCAGGTAGTTCAGGGGCTTGCCGGTTCCGGTCAGGCTGGTTTTGGTGATGGCATAGAGGTTTCCGCTGCCGTCGCTGGCCGCTTTCAGGTTGATATGGTCGTCGGCGATATCGATCAGGGTTGCATCGGTCAGCGCCGTTTCGCGCGGCTGCCAGGTGGCATTGGGATCGCTGTCATTGCGGAACGCGAAGTACATTTTTTTATCATTCTGGTTGCTCCACATCACCCCGATTTTGTTGCCCCCAAAGGCCGACAGGGCGGCAATGTCATCGGGGTTCAGCTTTGCGCCCTGCACCGGGAGGGTAAAGGAACCCAGCCAGGTAATGCCTCCATCGGTGCTGCAATTCACTTTTACATTATTATTTTCCGCCCAGGCGGCCCACAATTTTCCCCCGGAATCCTTGTCGATGGTCAGCGCTTCCGCGGTGGCATTGTTGATGGAAGTAGGAAAATTCGCGTCCAGGGTGTAGATCCCCCCGGCGTAACTGTAGCGATATAAACGGGTCCATTGGGCGGGATCGGGAGTGGGAACGCCGCTGTTGGTGCCGGAGAAATAGTGCGAGGCCACGTACAGTTTCTGGCCGTCCCACAGGACATCCGCCTTGGTATTGGGGCGGTCGTCGATCCCTACCCCGGTATTGGTCCAACCGGGGGGATTGCCGGGGTTGTAGCGATAGATTCTATACCGGCTGGTTGAAACGTCCCACATGCAGGCCCACCAATGCCCGTCGTTCCACCACAATTTGCTCTCCGGTTTTTCGCCGGTAATCTCCCCGTCCGGTATGCTGCCGTAGGCGAAATCCCGGTAGCCCGCGATTACCGGGGTAGAGGTCTGGGCGATTGCCGGTTCAATATTCAGCAGGAAATAACAGAGAAGCAGAAAACCCCACTTCCCCGCCGGAAAGGCCGGCAAGATCGAATTGCGCACAATCCTTTGGTGTAACATATTCAACAATGTCCTTGATTAATGGAAAACAGGTACTATTCAGCCTTTAGCTATCAGCTTTCAGCCGGGAAGGCCTTCACCGGGAGTATCGGTAAGAAATTTTTTATCCCGAATGGCCGGTACGGCTGCCGAAGGCTGCTTACTGCTTCGGGGATAGCTGAATAGCTTGATAATGTCAAGATAGCTAGGGAAATAAATTATAATACCGGGGAAAAGACCAGCGCCAAACTTGCATCCTGCAAAAGAGGCCCCCGCTATCAAAGGGAGCTTTCAATGCTCTTTTAAAGCTCAATTTTAGGAGAGGAATTAGTTTTGCGGCGTGATTCCCTGCACAAGATTGGGATATTTTTCGCGCAATCAGTTTTTCACCCTCCCGGAGGTTCAAAACCTCCGGGAGGGTGAAAAAGCGTTATTTGAGCAACATCATCTTCTTTACCGCGTGAAAATCACCGGTTTTGCCATCCGCCGCGGAGACCTGGATATGGTAAAAATAGATTCCGCTGGCCAGGCTGCGCCCCGCGAACGTCGCCAGGTGGTAGCCGGCGGGCTTGTACTCGTCCACCAATACCGCTACCCGCTGCCCCAACAGGTTGAAAACTTCGATCTTCACCCGCCCGGGCCGGGGCAGCCCATAGCGCACCCGGGTGTCGGGATTGAAGGGATTGGGGTAATTCTGCATCAGCAGGTACTCTCTGGGAACCTGCCCGGCGTAGCCGTCATCGATTCCCAAAGCCGGCAGCACTTCTACCCCGATGGTGTCGGAGGCGCTGGCCCCTTGCGGATCGCTGACGGTAATCACCAGCTCCGCCGATGCCCCGTGAAGCTGATTTTTGGCGGATACCACCAACAGGCCGCTGGCGGGGTCATAATCCAGCACTAAGGTATCCGGGAAAGCGGCAAACTGGTAGATCAGCAGGGAATCCGGGGTTTCTTCATCCTCTACCGCAGCCCAGAGGTCCAGGGTATCGGAAGCGTTGGCGTCGAAGCGCAGGGAATCCGGCAATCCGCTGATCACCGGGGCAGCGTTGATAGCCTGCACCCAGACGCTTACCGTGGCGGTATCCAGCCCGCCCCGCCCGTCGCCGATGACGTAGGCAAACTGGTCCAGCCCTCCCCAGTTGGGCGCCGGCTGGTAGAGAATGGCGGTATCGCCGGGCGTGAAGAGCGGGGTTCCCACGGTCCCCGCGTTAATCAGCGACTGAATAGTAATTTCGTCGCCGTCGGGATCGAAATCGTTCGCCAGCACCGCGATCAGCACGGAAATTCCTTCGTCGGTGGTGTCGGCGTCGTCCACGGCCACGGGGGCGCGGTTCACCTCTAACACCGTCAGGGTGAACATATCCTGGTCGAACAGCACCGGGGCGCTGGTGTCGGCGACAATTACCTGAATATCCGGGTAAATTCCCGAAGCGTCATAACCGGGGGCGAAGCGGATGGTCGCGCGGCCGTTGCCGCTGTCCTCCAAAACCCCGAACGCGGGCAGGTTGCTCACCGCAAATACCAAACTGTCGCCGTCGGGGTCCGACGCGGAGAGGCTTACCAGCAGGGTGTCGCCCTCGCTGGCGGTCTGGTCGGCCACGGGGGTTAACAGGGGGGCGCGGTTCAGGTTCAGCACCGCCAGGGTAAAGATTTCCAGGTCGAACAGCGCCGGGACCCCGTTATCCAGGGCCTTCACCTGGATGTTGGGATAGACGCCGGCGTCGCTGTAGCCGGGCAGGAAACGCAGGCTGCCATGGCCGTTGCCGCTGTCCGTGAAGGCGCCGAAGGCCGGGAGGTTGAGAACCGAGAGCACGATAGTATCCCCGTCCGGGTCAAGCGCGGAGACGGAAATCTCCAGGGTATCCGCCTCGTTCATCTCCTGGTCGGCGATGGCGCTCACCACCGGGGCGCGGTTGGTTCCATTCACGGTGAGCAGGAAAGCGGCGGTATCCGCCAGCGCCGGAACGCCGTTGTCCGCCGCGATCACTTCCAGGGGATAATTCCCGGCGCTGTTGAAGCCGGGAGAGAACAGGATGGTTCCGCTGCCGTTCCCGTGATCAATGAAACTGCCGAAGACCGGCAGGCCGTTCACTGCCAGAACAATCGCGTTTCCATCGGGATCAATTGCGGAAATCGCCACGCTGAGGGTATCGCCCTCGCCCATCAATTGGTCTTCGATGGCGGTTAGCTGCGGCGCGCGATTGGTATTGGTTACGGTCAGGCTGAAGGAGACGGTGTCGGAGAGCGACTCCAGCGGCGAACCGCCCCGCCCCCCTTTCTCCCGCCCGGGGGCGGAATTCAATTTTGAATTTGCGGAAGTGAGGTTGATAGTGTCCTTCACGATCACGGTAATGCCGGGATAAAACCCTTCCGCGTCATAACCGGGGGCAAAGGTGATGGTTCCGGTTCCGTTGCCGTGGTCGCTGAAGCTGCCGAAAGCGGGCAGGTTGAGCGCCTCCAGGGCCAGGTCGTCGCCGTCCGGGTCGCTGGCGGAAACCGGGAGGTGAAGGGTCTGGCCCTCCGCCATGCCGGTATCCGGCAGCGCGGCCAGGGTTGGGGGACGGTTTACGTGGTTCACCACTAACATAAAAGAAGCGAAATCGGACAGCGGGGCGGGGGTTCCGTTGTCGGTGACGATCACGCGCAGGTTCAGGTACGTGCCGGCGTCGTTGAAACCGGGAGCAAAGCGCACGATGGCGCTGCCGTTGCCGCTGTCCGTCACGCTGCCGAAGAGCGGGAAATTGGCCGTGGAGAAGCTCAGGCTGTCGCCGTCGGGGTCGCTGGCGGAGACGAAGATTTCTAAGGTGTCGCCTTCATCCATGATCGCGTTGGCAACGGCGGAAATCTCCGGCGGGCGATTGGTGTTGTGCACCGTGAGGGTGAAATCCAGGGTATCGGAGAGCGCCGGGACGCCGTTATCGGTAGCGATGACCCGGATGCCGGGATAGATTCCGGCGTCTTCGTAACCGGGCGAGAAGGTGAACAGCCCCCCGCCGTTGCCGCTGTCCGCAAACACGGCAAAGGGAGGCAGGTTTTTGGCGCGCAGGAAGATGGCGCTGCTGTTGGAATCCGGGTTAGCGGCCGATACCGGCAGTTGCAGCACCCCGGTTTCGTTGACCTGGGGATCGATAACCGGCGCGATCTGCGGCGGCTGGTTGACCGGAATGATCGTCATGGTGAGCGGCAGGGTGAGGGAGCGTTCGTCCGGATCGTTGCTGGTGACGATCAGATCCGCCTGGTAAGCGCCCAAATCCAGCCCGGAGGCGTCCAGGCGAATCTCCACGTTTTCGCTGCCGCCGGCGGCCACGGCGCCGCGCCGGGGAGACAGGCTCATCCAGGGAGCGGGGGGCGCCGCGCCTTCGATGACGTAGATCAGGTTGGTGCCGAAATCGGACATCCATACCGTCAGCTCCGGCACCGCGGTAATCCCGGATGCCAAATTCGCCGGGCGGGGGAAAGAATCCACTTTGTTGAAATTCTCATCGGCTAAGTAAACTCGCTCGCGCACGATATTGGCCACCCAGAAGCCCCCTTGCAGGGGGTCCCAATCCAGCCCGGCGGTACGTTTCCCTACCGGGGAATCGAAAGCTTGCAGGGTTTGCCACATTCCCCCGGGCTGCAAATCGATTTTGCGAATGGTTTTGTCCACGTTATTGGACACGAAAAATTCCCCCAGGTCGTTGATGGCAATGCCGATGACCTGGTCGATATGGTCGTTGGGATTGGGGTTATTGGCGCCGTCCAATTGCCACAAACCCAGAAGCGCCCCGTTGGATTTGTTGATGGCGTAAATAGCGTCATTCACCGTGCCCCCGCCGTTGAAATCGGTAATGTAAAGGGTATCCCCGGCCACGGCCAGGTCGTACGGTCCGGCCGGGAAACCGACCGAGAGGGTAATGGTTTGCAGCACCGCGTGGGGAGCGGTTTTTTGCACCAGGTACAGTTTCCCGGCGGTTTCATCGGTCACCCATACCGCGTCTAAGCCGGGATCGTAGGCCAGGCCCACCGGGAAAGGAGTGCCGGGGGCGGGAAAGGTTTCTAAAATGTCGCCGATGTCTTCCGTGGCCGGGGGCGGGCTGCCGCCGCTGAGGGGGAAAATCAGGTCCGAGAGCCGGGAGGCGTTGCGGAATTTCTCCGCCCACTCCGGACTGTCGAACATATCGGCCTCATCGTCCCCCGCATCGTTCCGGGCGGAAGAGGTTGCGCCGGGGACGCTTTCATCCCCGCGGCGCAGGCTGGCCTGGCGGCTGCGGATACTCCAGCTCAAAATGGAAGTGCCGGTATTGTAAATGCCCAGGACGCCGGCCAGGGAATCGCCCTGCGGCACCGTAAACGAGAAGGAAGCGGGCGAGAGCACGATTTCCGGTATGCCGGGAATCAAAAAACCGGCCAGCGCGGCCATCAATTCCGCCCGGGTGGCGGGAGAAACGGCGTCGTTCAGCTTTGCCAGGGCGTAGGAGAAACAGAAGGTTCTTTGCCCGAAGCTGCCGCTGTGCTGCACCGCCACGTTGCCGTAGCTGCTCTCCACAAAAGCGACCCGGCCGTCCAGGGGGGTGTAAATGTCGATGTAGCCCACGTGCGGCTGGGTGGAAGAGGTGAACAGCATTCCCTGGGTGAGCGCCGCGTCCTGCCCGGCCAGCCCGTTGATGGGATTATTGTCCCCGTCGGAGGCGGAAAAAAGGCCGAAGAGGTTCAGCAGGGCGCTGTTGGAGGACTGGTCGTAGCCCAGCGCGTCGCCGCCTTCCAGGTACACCCGCCCCCCGGCTTCCAAGTAAGTTTTCACCGCGGCGGCCATGCCGGCGTTGAATTCGGTGAGGGTGGAGCCGTCGTTGCCGTAATTGCCGAAGGAGAGGAACACCGCGTCGAATCCGGTTAGCGAGGGCGGGAACACGTTGGTATAAGTGACCGAGAAGCCGGCGTCGGCCAGGTAGGCGCTCAGGTACGCCCCGCTGTAATCTGCGCCATTCAACACCCCTTCCCATACCAGGATGCCGGCCGGGGGAGCTGGTTCATCCACGCCCACGGCCGCCCAGGCGTCTTTTACCGCCTGAACCTGGGCGGAGAGATTGCCGAACAGATCCGCCGCCGCCTGGATGGAGGCCTCGCGGGCGTCGGCGTACTTCGCGCCGGGGGTGAGGTAGAATGCCAGGGCGCGGTAGGCGATCTTCGCGGCGTCTCCCAGCCCGATCCCGCTGACCGCGTAAGGCCGCCCGAAATCATTCACCCCGCTGCCGCCCTGGGAGAGCAGGTAGAACCAGAAATTCTGCACCCCGCCGTTGCTATGCACCCCGCCGTAGTCGTTCTGGGCGTTGGGATTGGTGGAGAGAGGCGCCCAGTAGTTTCCGAGGTAGGTATCGGGCTGGCCTAACAGGTTGGGATTTTCCAGGGAGCGCAGGGCCGGGGCCTGCAGGGTCACGTTCTCCCCGATCAGCCAGTTTCCCGCCCCGCCCAATTCGAAGAATTCCGCGGCTGTGCCAAAAATATCGCTGAATGATTCGCTGAGCGCGCCGGATTCGTTGGCATAGACCAGCCCCGCGGAGTGCTCCACCACTGCGTGGGTGAATTCGTGCGCCACGATATCCAGGCTCACCAGCGGGGAGTGGGTCCACCCGTCGCCGTCGCCGAAGCTGAACCGGGTTCCGTCCCAAAAGGCGCTGTTATTTTCGGTTCCGTAGCGGGCGTAGCTGCGGATGACCGCTCCCGCGCCGTCGTAGCTGTTGCGCCCGTGCGCGGTGAGAAAATAATCGTAAACCGCTTCCCCGGCCCAGTGAACGCTAACCCCGGCGGCGGCTTCGGGGGCGTCGAAATGGGTATCCGGATCAGTAAAATCCAGCGCCGCCAGGTAATCTTCCCCGTTCTGCATGTCGTAGGTTTCCAGGCCGCTGCGCGCCGCTTCCCGCAGGCGGTAGCCTCCGGCAAAATTATCCACGGTGATGCCGACCGCGCCGTTATAGAGGGAAACCCCGCTGCCGGGCACGTCGATGGAGTGGGTGCGGCTGATTTGCGCCAGCGCCTCGCCGGTGCGGGCGTCCACCTCCACGTAGTAGCGCCCCCGGGGAGATTCCGCGTAGATATCAAAGCGGTACACCAGCCGGAAGTTCTCGCCGCGCAGCTCCGCCGCCCCGCAGGAAAGCTTGAGTTCTCCTTTAGGATAAAAACTGGCCGCGGGATCGCCGCTTTCCCGCTTCAAAAACTGTTCGTGGGTTTCCTTCTGCCACATATAGGTCTCGGCGCCGACCGCCTGCAAGGCCGCCTCCAGCGCCGAATTTTCCGAAATCAGCGGGGCGGTTTCTAAGTTCAGGCCGGGGGCCAGGCGGCCGTTGGCAAAGTACACCGCGCCGTTTTCCGCGTGCAGGATATACTGCGCCCCCAACACCTCGAGGCCTTTGTAATACTGGGCGTAGCGGTGGTGGACGTGGCCGAGCGGATCGGCCAGGGTGTGGATTTCCCGCAGCTCATTATCCGGGGAGAGCGGAAACGCTTTGCGATATTCGTCAAAGAACTCCCCCACCCGGGGCCGGCGGCCGGTTTCGAAGCGGATCGCCGCGGGCGCCTGGCCGGATTCATCCAATTTGATATCGGCGTTGAGGAAAGTTTCGCTGGTTTCCCTGGCCTTTTTCTGCGCCGGCAGCGAGAAACTCATCGCGCAGAGGAGCAGAAGCAATGCCGGTAAAAACGCCTTTCTGAGATCGGTACTAAAAAGGTGCATTTAATAAACCCTCCGCTTTAATGCTTCTATTTAAAGGGTGCTGGCCGAATAAGCCGGGGTAGCATAAAAGAATTTCGCCGCGGCAAACGTGAAGTACCGCAAATTTTGGGGAAGTAATTTCTTAAAGAGCGGTAATTTTTAGCTTTGCTCCCCGCGGCTTCCCGGTTTATTTTCCATCCCGGTTGATAGAGCAATTTTTCGCTGAA
>CAZFVV010000001.1:0-12362 GCA_964522165.1 uncultured Calditrichaceae bacterium | reverse complement strand
CCGCGGCTTCCCGGTTTATTTTCCATCCCGGTTGATAGAGCAATTTTTCGCTGAAAAGGATTCCAAACCATAGCGAGGCTGATCCCATGAACCATCCCCCTCTCCTGGCCGACATTCGCGCCGCCGCGGAGCGCATCCACCTGTACGCCCACCGCACCCCGGTGCTCACCTGCGCCACCCTCGACCGCCTGGCCGGGGCGCGGCTCTTTTTCAAGTGCGAAAATTTCCAGAAAGTGGGCGCTTTCAAGTTCCGCGGCGCCTGCAACACGGTGATGTCGCTTTCGCCTGAAGAAGCGGCGCGGGGAGTGGCCACCCACTCCTCCGGCAACCACGCCCAGGCGCTGGCCCTGGCGGCTAAGATTCGCGGGATTCCCGCCCACATCGTGATGCCGCGAACCTCCCCGGCGGTCAAAAAAGCCGCGGTGGAGGGGTACGGCGCGGCCATCACCTTCTGCGAACCGACCCTTCAAGCGCGGGAGGAAACATTGGCGCAAGTGGTGGAAGCAACCGGCGCAACCTTCGTGCATCCTTATAATGATTACCGGGTCATTGCCGGGCAGGGAACCGCGGCGCTGGAGTTGTTGGAAGCAGTGCCCGATTTGGAAATCATTATGGCCCCGGTGGGCGGGGGGGGATTGCTGAGCGGAACCGCGCTAACGGTTTCTTACCTTTCTCCCCACACCCGGGTGATCGCCGCGGAGCCGGCTGGCGCGGATGACGCCTACCGCTCCCTGCAAGAGGGGCGGATTCTCCCCTCGGTCAATCCCAAGACCATCGCCGACGGGCTGCTAACCTCCTTAGGCGACAAGACTTTCCCAATCATTCAGCAGCGCGTGGAGCGCATCGTCACGGCCGGGGAGGAGGCGATCATCGCGGCCATGCGCCTGGTGTGGGAACGCATGAAGATCGTCATCGAACCCTCTTCCGCGCTGCCGCTGGCGGCGCTGTGGGAGAAAAAGTTAGACGTGGAGGGCAGGCGGGTGGGGATTATTCTGAGCGGGGGAAACGTGGATTTGGGGAAACTGCCCTGGGGGGCGTGAGGGGAAACCCGGCTTAAGCCGCAATCCCTTCCAATCCCGGAAGGCCGCCGGCTAACCGAACAACGGATACCACTCTCCCTGCCGGGGAATCAGGGTATCGGCTTTGGGGAGTATTTTGCGGGTATTTTCTTCCATCCACTCCAGGGCGGCGCGTTCCCCGTGGGTAAAGATCACCTTGCGGGGGCGGAGGCGCTCGATCATGGCCAGCAGGTCGCGGCGGTGGGAGTGGGCGGAAAACTGGAAAATTTCTACCTGGCAGGCAATCTCTTCCAATCCGAAGGTGGTTTTCAACTCCTGGTGCTTCTGCTGGCGGAACAGGCCGCCGGGGGTATCGGGATCGGCGTAGCCCACAAAGTAAACCGCGTTGCGGGGATTGGCGGCCAGGGTTTGGGCGAATTCAAAGGAAGCGGTTCCCGGCAGCATCATTCCGGAAGTGGCTAAGAGGATGGCGGGGCCGCGCAGCTTCCGCCCCTGCTGCCAGCGGTCGAAGGTCATGGCGCGCAGGGTGCCGGCCTTGAAGTCGGGGTACATCTTGTGCAGCAAGCGGTCGTAAATCTTATTGATCTTCAAGCCCATGCCGGTAATGTAAATGGGGGCCACGGGGATGCGGTTCTTCACCCGCAATTGGTGGATCATGGCGATCATCTCCTGGGTGCGCCCTAAGGCAAATACCGGCAGCAGCACGATCCCGCCCATTTTCAACCGCTCCCCGATCTGTTTGGCAAAGCGTTTCACTTCCGCGCTCCGGCGAACGTGCTCCGCGGCGGAATTGGCCCCGTAGGTAGCTTCGGTGATGAGCGCGTCCACCCGCTCCAGCGGGTAACGGGCGCCTTTGAGGATGAACTGGGCGGATTTGCGGGTGTTGCCGGTGTAAAAAACCCGCACTCCCCGCCACTCGATCAATACCCCGGCGGAGCCGAGGATGTGCCCGGCGTCGTAGAAGCTAAACCGCAAGCCGCTATCTTCCTGCCCGTGCAGCGGAAAGGGGGATTCGTAATCGAACCCCTGGTAAATGAAGCGGATCGACTCCAAATACGGCTCGTTGTAGAGCGGCTCGAAGCGCTTGCCCTCCTTTTTGCGCTGCACCTGCACGTAGTGATAGAGCAGTTGATCGGTGAGGGCCACGGTGGCCGGGGTCATGTACACCCGGGCGTGGGGGAAGTTGCGCAGCGCCACCGGCAGGCTGCCGATGTGGTCGAGGTGGGCGTGGGACATCACCAGCGCGTTCACCGGGCGGCCGTTCAGGAGATCGTAGGCCGGGAGGGCTTCCCGGGCGGAGTAGTGGTGCGGATCCAGGCCGGCGTCTAACAACACGCCCCAGCGGTCGAACTGTAAATAATGGGCGGAAGCGCCGATGCCTTCCACGCTGCCGATGGGACAATAGGTGATGGAGGGGTTCAATTCGTATAATCCTTTTTGCTGCCCTGGCCGGGCGAGTACACCGTCCCCGCCTCCCACAACTGCTGGTACTGCCCTAAGTACACCGCGTACCAGCGCTGGTGCTCCGCGGGGTTCAGGGTAACGTGGGGCAGGTTCTTGGTGTGGGTATCGTGCCCGTTGAACTCCACCACCATCTGCCCCTGCTCTTTGTCGGGATCGACGATCACCATGCTGTAGCCGGGCATGATGTCGGTGAGGCGCACTTCTAAGCTTCCCTTGCCGAGGCCGAAGTGCAGGGTCTCTTCCACGCTCTCTAATGTGGAGCGAATATCCGCGATCAGCCGGGAGGGGCGCACGCCCAAACATTTGGCGAGGTTCTCCAGGTGCGGACTGTGCGGATTATAGACCAGCACCCGCACCTCGCTGCCGCTCTTGATCTTGTCGCGCAGAAAATCGTCGTTGGGGGGAAACACGCTGATCAGGCTGGGGCCGAAGAACCAGATGGTTTGCCGCTCGGCGATGAAATCTTTGAACGGGGAGAAAACGCTGCGATCTTGCAGGCAGGCCCCGTTATCGCGGCGCAGGGTTTTGATGGCCCCGGACAGCTCCCGGAGGGTGCGGCGGGTGTTCAGGGTGTTGATGGCCAGGATGCTGAGCGTGCCCAGGATAATGGCGGAAAGGATTTCCGCCTCGATTTTGCCGATCACCCCCGCTGCCCCAAACGCCAGGGCGATGATGAGCATGCCGTAGGCGTCGATATTGTCGCCGCTCTTGAGGTCGTTGAGAATTGCGCTGAAGAACTTTTTCATAACAGAATCCTTGCCGGATGCGGTTGCAGGAAGCGGAATCTTATTTGAACGTGAGTCCCAGGTTCAGGTAAATGACGTTGTTCTTGACGTCTTCTCCCTCTTTGAGAATGTTGCTCAATCCCAACCCGTATCGCCCGTCCAAAAAGCCCTCCACGCTGCTGCCCAGGGGAAAAGTGAAGCCGCCGCCAAAATTCAGCGCGAATTCCACGGATTCTACCTGGTCCTTTATATCATCCCCCGGTACGTCGATGTCTTCGGTTTGATATATGCCCTGTGAGGGGACCGAGAAAGTCGCCGTTCCTTCAATATCGCTGGTTTTAGCGGAAGATAAAATACCGATCTCGGGGCCGGCCATCAGGTAAGGCCGGATGCCCTGCGCTTTCCCGAACGCGAATTTGCCCATCACCGGAAAACTGAAATAAGAGAGATTAACGCTTGCCTCCAAATCGGCGGTGATATTGACGGTTGTGCCCGGATCAGGCTCGAAGGAGCTGCTCAGCTTGATTTCCACATTTTCCCCTTTCTGGTTATATAATCCATTTACCTGAATGGCAAATGCAGAACTGATCCAGAGCTCCAAAAATCCCCCCAGGCCGAAGGCAGTGCGGTTTTTGATCTGGCTGGTGGCGATGACGTCGATGCCATCTTCCACGGGCACGATAACGTTGGCATTCTCTTCGGTGGTTTTTGCCAGATTCAAGCCGCCGCGCAATCCGAATTTCAACGGTTTGGCCTGGCCGAAAACCGGAGCGCTCAGGAAAGCCATCCATAAAGCGCCCACCAGGATTATCAACAATTTTCGATACATGACGCCCCCCGGCGGTTTAAGTGATACAGTGAATTGAATTCTCAGGCAGAAATACCCGCAATATATGGTCTATGCTGTCACATGGTTCTCTTCTTTTCCTGGATCGGTGAGGCCAATTTAACCAAAAAAACGGAATGGAAAACAGCTTTTTAAAAAAGGATGTGCTCATCAAATGGCGCTGCCGGCGCGGGGATTAATTTTCCTTTGAGTTTTGCCGCTGGCGGCGGTAAACTATACTCATTGAAGATCGAAAATTGAAGATTGAAGATTGAAGAGCGGCGCCAAAAACCCGGGTACGCGATAAATCCCAAAACCAAAAAACATCCATGAATCTGCACCCCACCCTGCGCCGTTTTCTCAGTCTTGATATTGCGCTGCTGGCCCTCCTGGCGCTGGCCAAACTGCTCATCCACTTTTATACCAACGGCAGCTACGGCCTCCACCGCGATGAATTGCTCTACCTGGCCATGGGCGAGCATCTCTCCTGGGGATACCTGGAAGTTCCCCCTTCCATCGCCGTGTTTGCGAAGCTTACTCAATGGATATGGGGCGATTCTCTGTTTGCCGTCCGCTTCTTCCCCGCCCTGTTGGGCAGCCTGGTGGTGCTGCTCACCGGGCTGATGGTATGGGAGTTAGGCGGAAACCGCTTCGCCATGCTGCTGGCCGGCGTCTCGGTGATCATCGCCCCGGTGTATTTGCGCACCCATACCCTGTTCCAGCCGGTGGCCTTCGACCAGTTTTACTGGACCCTGGGCGCTTTCCTGCTGATTCTGCTGATCTGCAAAGGCGCGGGAACAACTTCCGGCGGTGAAGTTTCGCTTAAAGGGGAGCGGCAAAGCGCCGGGCTGCGGTTCCCGGCGAATCTCACTGCCTCCCCGGTAAAATACCACTGGGTATTGATCGGTATCATCTGCGGGCTGGGGCTGCTGAATAAGTATTCCATGCTCTTCTGGATTTTCGGGCTTTGCGCTGGGATGCTGCTCACCCCGCTGCGCCGGCAATTTCTCACCCCCTGGCCGTGGATCGCGGCCGGTATCGCGTTCCTGCTGTTCCTGCCCAACCTGGTCTGGCAGATCGGCCAGGGCTGGCCGTTTTTCGAGCACCTGGGCAAGCTGAACGAGTACCAGTTCAGCAACCTCAGCCGGGCGGATTTCCTGCTCGGGCAAGTCCTGATCATGCACCCCGCGGCCTTCCCGGTGTGGTTTTTGGGAATCCTCTATTTCTTTCAAAAGAAAACCGCCCGGCCCTACCGGGTTTTCGGCTGGATGTACCTGGCCATCGCGGCGCTGTTGCTGCTCTTCAACGGCAAACATTACTACCTGGCCCCCATGTATCCGGTTCTGTTTGCCGGGGGAGCGATTTATATCGAACGCTTTCTCCGCAAAAAACAGTGGTATTGGATGAAACCGTTCATCATCACCATTTTGCTGTTGCAGGGAATTTTCCTCGCTCCCTACGGTCTTCCCCTGTTGCCGGTGGAATACCTGGAAAATTACGCTCAGTTCATGGCCAAACACGCCGGGTTGGACGCCCCGCTGCGCAAGGAAAGCGGGGAGTCGGGCAAAATTCCCCAGGATTTTGCGGATATGTTCGGGTGGGAGGAAAAAGTCGCCGCGATTGCGGAGATCTATCACGCCCTGCCCGCGGAGCAGCAGGCCGAATGCGCGCTCCTGGCCGGGAATTACGGGCAGGCCGGGGCCATCGATTTTTACCGCGAGAAATACCGCCTTCCCGCTGCGGTCAGTTTCCACAGCAGTTATTACCTGTGGGGCCCCGGCGACCAACCGGGAACTACGGCGATTTCGCTGGGAATTCCTTTAGAGGGTTTGAAACAGTACTACCGCAGCATCAAACTGATGGCCGTGGTCGAGCATGGCTACGCAATTGATTCCGAAAACAACCTGCCTCTCTATCTCTGCCGCTACCCCCTGAAAACCCTGCCGGAAATCTGGCCGGATCTCCGGGGTTTCCGATAGTCGTGTATAGATTTTCAGAAAATTATTTTCCCAACTTGCACGGAATACGGAATACGAGTTACGCATCGCGCTTCACGTTTCACGATTCAATCCTCTAATTCCCATAAATATTTCGGAAGAACCTCAAATATTTAATGCGTTGCTCACCTGCTAAAAAATCCTTAGATTCTCGGGTGAGTTGTTTAACTTAACAGATGTTGCGCAGGTCAAAGACATTAGCCGCTCCCGGCACTTCGTGCGGGAGGTAGCAAAATGCGTAACATCAGTATCTTAATCGAGATGCGGCCTTTTTTTCGAGTTAAACGGTAAGCGTAAAAGTGGCCCTCAACACCTAATCAACAGGAGGAAGCTATGGGATTGATCGAATTTTTGAAAGACGTGGGTAAAGATTTGTTCGGAGGCGGCGGAAAGGAAGCCGAGCAGATCACCAAGATGTTGCAAACCGATCTCCCCGGGAAAATAACCGGCCTGAACGTCGCTTTTTCCAAAGGCGTCGTCACTCTCACGGGCAAATGCGATTCCCAGGCCACCAAAGAGAAGGCCATTCTCCTGGCCGGAAATCTGAAGGGCGTGGAAAAGGTGAACGGCGATGCCCTGGAAGCCCCGGTAGAAAAGAAAGAGGAGACCGAGTTCTACACCATCAAGCGCGGGGATACCCTCTCACTGATTGCCAAAAGATATTACGGAAACGCCATGAAATACCCGGTGATCTTCGAGGCCAACCGCGAAGTCATCAAAAACCCGGATTTGATCTATCCCGGTCAGGTCATCCGGATTCCGAAATTGACCCCATAAATACTGTTCACCCTAATTGAACCCGTAGTGCTAGTTGATGTTAAAAATTCGCTTAAAATAGACGTTTTCCCCGCGAAGAACAGAAACAGAGCCTCTTTCAGCCCTTGCAACGGCTGGATTCAAAAGAACTAGCACTACAGGTTAATTGAGTATGCCTGAACCTGCCAGAGGAGAGGTCGAATGAGCCGTCTCTCCTCTGCAAAATTAGAAAAGGAATTCCGCATGGCCGATTTTATCTCTGAATTTATGAAAATGATGGGGCCGGAAGTCAGCAAGCAGCTTTCCTCGAACCTCAACATCGATGCCAATACCGCGCAGCAGATCATTCCCCAGGTGGCGCCCCTGATCCTTAGCGGGTTGAAGCGCCAGAAAGACGAGCACGGCGGCGAAGCGCGGGTGGACCATATCCTGAACAAATACGGCAGCCCCGATGCGCTCGAACAGATCGGGGATATCTTTTCGGCATTTGCCAATGAACAGCGCCCGGCCGACCCCGCTTTAGGCGGCCTGCTGGGAAATTCCGGGGTGGAAGCGACCAACCTGCTCTCCAACCAGTTCAAATTGGACGGCAACACCGCCGCCAAGATCATTCCCATGTTAGCGCCGATCATTTTAGGTTTTCTGACCCAAAAACGGGACGCCGGGCAAGGCTCCTCCGGGATCGCCGCGCTGTTAGACCAAAACGGCGACGGCAGTATTCTGGATGACGTGGCCGGTTTCTTGATGGGCGGCTCCGGGAAAACCGGCGGCGCAGGCAATCTCCTGGGCAGCTTGCTCGGTGGATTGTTCGGCAAGAAAAAATAATCGCGTTTCGAGTTGAAAGTACTTCTGATCTCAACTTATGAGCTGGGCCGCCAGCCTTTCGGGCTGGCCTCCCCGGCGGCCTGGCTGCGGCGGGAAGGGTTTGAAGTGTTTTTCGCCGATTGCGCCATTGATCCCCTGCCCGCCGAAGCGGTTAGCCGGGCGGATGTAATCGCTTTCTACGTTCCCATGCACACCGCCGCCCGGCTGGCAGTGCAACTGCTGAAAAGGGTTCGGAATCTCAATCCCGGCGCCCATATCTGCTTTTATGGCCTCTACGCGCCCATGAATGAAGCCTATCTCCGCCGGGTGGGGGTTCATACCCTCTTAGGAGGGGAGTTTGAAGAGGGATTGCTCCGGCTTTGCCGCCGCCTGCGCGATAGCCAACCCGGCCCGGCTGCGAAAAACGGCGATGTTCACCGGCAGGCCGAAGCGCTTATTTCCCTGAACCGCCAGCATTTTGTTGCTCCTGATCGCAGCGGCCTGCCCGCGCTTTCCCGCTACGCCAAACTTTGCTCTCCCCCGTGTTCCCCGAAGATAACCGGCTACACCGAGGCCACCCGCGGCTGCAAGCACCATTGCCGCCACTGTCCCATTGTACCGGTGTATAACGGGCGTTTCCGCATCGTGCAGAAAGAGGTGGTGCTGGCGGACATTCGCCAGCAGGTGAGCGCCGGCGCGGAGCACATCACCTTCGGCGACCCGGATTTTTTCAACGGCCCCGGCCACGTGCTGCCCATCGTGGAAGCCCTGCAGCGGGAATTCCCCGCCCTCACCTACGATGTGACCATCAAAATCGAGCACCTGCTGAAATACCGGGAGCATTTGCCGCGGCTGCGGGATAGCGGCTGCGTGCTGGTGACCAGCGCGGTGGAGTCCATCGACGACCGGGTGCTGCAGCTCCTCGATAAGGGGCATACCCGGGAGGATTTCATCCGCGCGGTTCGATTGCTGGAGGAAACCGGGCTGAATTTAAGCCCGACTTTCATTCCCTTTACCCCCTGGATCACCCTGCAAGGCTACCGGGAGCTGTTAGCGCTGCTATCCGAATTGAACCTGGCGGAGAGCGTCTCCCCCATTCAATTGGGCATCCGGCTGCTGATTCCGGCCGGCTCGAAGCTGCTGGAACCGGGGGAAGTGCAGCGGTTTATTCGCGGTTTCAACGAGGAATTATTGAGCTACGAGTGGGAACATCCCGATCCGCAGTTGGATGAGCTACAGCTTCGCGTGATGAAATTGGTGAGCGCCGCTGGCGGGCAGGAAAACAACCGGCGGAGAATTTTTATGCGCATTTGGGAGACCGTCAACGAAATGCTCGGCCTCTCCGGTCCCCTCCCGGAACCGCCCCCGCTCCGCAGCCGGTCAGCAATTCCCTACCTGAACGAACCGTGGTATTGCTGAGCGGAACCTACCGACGAGCAGTTTGCTCGGGTATGATTTGCTCGTGTTCGGGTGTTGTGGCGGCTGATGTTACGCACCTATATACTCGTTAAGGGTTATTTGTGACACTTCTTCTCGACGGAGTGCAAAACTTCAGTTTTGCACGTATGCAATGCAAAGCTGAAGCTTTGCACTCCGGCCAAACCGCAACTACTAACCCTTAAATAAAGACCTATTTCCCATTGCACGCTGAAGCGTGGCAATCTACCACCACTATGATACCTGAATACCGCCTTCCTCCTCCGCTTCAATCACTACTTCCAATCTGCGGTATGCCTCCCGGATCGAATCCTCTACCTCCTCCGGAAAGTCTCCCCGGGCGAAGATAAATCCCAGATAGCGCCCGCCCCGTTCCATCGGGCGCACTTTCTGCCCCCCGGGGATGGTGATGATCACCTCTTCCATGCCCGGAACGGCTTTCGCCGCCTCGATTCCCTTCACTTGCCGGAGAATTCCTTCGCCGGGAACCGGCAACATCATCACCCCGGCGGCGGATTTTTCCCGCTGAACCGCGCTCACGTCTTCCCCTAACGCCTGGCGCAGGATCAACTCCTCTAAGCTCATTCCACCTTCGAACCGCAGTATCCGGGAGCACAGCCCCCCGATGGAGCGGGCGGCGATTTCCACCACCCAGGCGCCTTTTTCATTGATGCGCGCCTCCGCGTGGACGGGGCCGTTTTCCAATCCCAGCGCCAGGGCGGCCTGCTGCGCGGCGTGGATCACCTCGCGCTGCACGTACCCGGGCAGGCGCGAGGGGGTCACGTAAATCGTTTCCACGAAGTGCGGCCCTTCCAGGGGATCGGGTTTGTCGAAAATCGCCAGTGATTTGAACTCCCGCTTCAACAGCAACCCCTCGACGGCCACTTCCACGCCGGGGACATAGTCTTCCACCAAAATTTGCCCTGCTTCCTCCCCATACCCTTTCTCGGAGACCTCCGGCTCCCGGAGCAGTTCTTCGATTTCCCGGTACGCCGCGGCGAATTGCCCCGGGGTATCGGCGCGGGTCACTCCCCGGCTGCCGGAGAGGAAGAGCGGTTTGAGCACGCAGGGATACGCCACCCCGCCGGCGAGGCCGGAGGGGTCTTGCGCGGCAGCAAGCAATCGAAAACCGGGAGAATTCAGGTTAGCGGCGGCCATTTTTTGGCGCATCAGGTATTTGTTGCGGGAAGCAGCCACGGCGGGAACAGGGTTATGGGGAATGCCCAGCGCTTGCGCCGCCAGCGCTGCGATATAGGCTGAACTGTCATCCACCCCCACAACGGCCCGGAAGGGCATCTGTTTGGCAAATTCGCGCACTTTTTCCGCCACGGTTTCCGGCTTGCGGAAATTCAGGGCGATGGTGGTATCCGGCGCCAGGGCGGCCAGGGCCTGGCGGTGGTCGGAGGCGACCACCACCCCGGCGTTCAATTTTCCCGCCGCGACCATGAAATCATGGGTGCGGTAAGTGGAAGAGGGGATGACCAGCAAGATTCGATTCATAAAATTCGCAAACCTCCATTTGGCCAATAATCAGTTGGAGAACGAAGGGGGAATATAATATGCTTGCGTTCCTGTCTCATCACTTTTCTGAAACAGGGATGGATGTTCCGAACGGTTTCGAGTTTTGAGTTGTGAGTTTCGCGTTGAGGCGTATGCCACGTATTCAGGCAGGGATAGGTGAGGTTGGAAAAGCATTACAGGGCAACCTTTTTTCCATCCCTCGATATTTGTCACCCTGCCGCGGGAGCATTGAGATACCCGTCCGAAATAAGCTTTGAAAACCCACTCATCCCGGAGTTTGATCTTGATTTTAATGCGCGTTTGTCGTATTATCGAATCCGTAGTATTTACAAAAGATTACCGATAAATTTCGATGCTTGATCTTGCTATGGCTGCTCCGTCCTCCACACCCGTTCAAACCATCGCCCTCGGCGCCGACCACGGCGGCTTCGATCTGAAGGAGCAGTTAAAAGCCTATTTGCAGCAAAAGGGATATCGCGTCGAGGACGTGGGGGTTTATTCCGCCTCTGTTTCCGTGGATTATCCCTTGTTCGCCTACAAAGTGGCGCAAAAAGTGGCTTCCGGGGAGTGCCGGCGGGGGATCATGGTGGATGCGGCGGGCATCGGTTCCTGCATGGCCGCCAACAAGGTTCCCGGCATCCGCGCGGCGATGTGTTACGATCTCAAAACCGCCGCCAACAGCCGGGAGCACAACGATGCCAACGTGCTCACCTTAGGCGGAAAATTGATTGCGCCGGAGCTGGCAAAACAGATCGTGGATGTCTGGCTGGCTACCGAATGCAGGGAAGCGCGCCATCTCCATCGGGCGGAGCAAATTTTACAAATTGAGAATGAATTTATCGGTGAGAAAAAAATCAAGCCGATGGTGAACCCAAATCCTTCGGGAGAGAACGTGGCGGATCTTACAACTGCCGACCTGGAACAAATTGCCGGGCAGATTACCCGGATTCTGAAGGCGCAGGGCATCGCCTTCGGCGAGGCCGCCTGCGACTGTAGCTGCTGCGGAAGCGATTGCGGCGGGCGCTGCGCCGAGAAAGCCTCCGACACGGTGCGGCAATTCATCACCCTGGGGGCCAGCCGGATTACCTACCGACCCGGCGGGCAGGGAGTTCCCAAAGATATTGCCGCTTACATCGACCACACCCTGCTCAAGCCCGACGCCACTCGCAGCGACGTCGAAAAACTGTGCGCAGAAGCCCGGGAGTACGAATTTGCCTCCGTCTGTCTCAATCCCACTTATGTCAAACTGGCGGCGAACTTATTGAAGGGCAGTTCGGTAAAGGTTTGCACCGTGGCAGGATTCCCTTTCGGCACCCATACGCCCCAAATCAAGGGATTGGAAGCGCGCCAGGCGGTGCGGGAAGGGGCGCGGGAGATCGACATGGTAATCAACCTCGGGGCGCTGAAGAACCGGGAGCTGGATTTGCTCTACCGCGACATTCGCGCCGTGGTGGAAGCGTGCTTAGACGGCAGCGCTATCTGCAAGGTAATCATCGAGACCTCCCTGCTCACCGATGAAGAGAAAATCATCGCTTGCGAGACCGCCCGGCGGGCGCGGGCGCATTTCGTGAAAACCTCCACCGGCTACGGAGGCGGCGGGGCCACCGCCCACGACGTGGCCCTGATGGCGGAAGCGGTGCGTGGCAGCGGCATGGGGGTAAAAGCCTCCGGGGGCATCCGCAGCTACACCGACGCGCTGCAAATGATCAAGGCCGGGGCCACCCGCATCGGCGCCAGCGCCAGCGTGCAGATCGTGCAGGGAAATCCCGGGGTGACGGAGTCGGGATCGAATTAATTTGGTGATTTAGTGATT